>NZ_JAHHZF010000020.1 GCF_018729455.1 Prosthecodimorpha staleyi
GCCTCCCGGAGAGGCCGTGTCGATGGCGTCGGTCAGCGAGACGAAGCCGATACCCCTGCCCTTCAGCATCTCGGCGGTTTCGATCAGGTGCTTCAGCGACCGAGCCAGGCGATCGAGCTTCCAGACGACGAGGGTATCGCCAGGCCGAAGGATGTCGTCGAGCAGCCGGTTCAGCTCTGGCCTGTCAGCTTTGGCGCCAGACGCCCTCTCGACGACGACGCGCTCGCAGCCGGCCTCGCGGAGCTTCTGCTCCTGGAGGTCGGGGTTCTGGTCGAGGGTCGATACCCGGGCGTAGCCGATGCGCATGTTGTGTCTCGTTTCTCATGTGAATCATGACGAAACGCGACGTTGATTACAAGACGGGTTTTGAGACAGACGGAGAGGGCTGTGGTAGGTCTGCCGATGCTCCATCGGGGAGTATCTCGAAAACGACCGAATACAAGACCCCTCGAATGGGTCAGTCAATTTCACCCAACAGCGCCTTCTTAAGCCGATCGACCTACCCATGGTGACGGGGAAATACTGTGTCACGCTTGAGGTTGTCACGGAGACCGCATAGCATTGGGCGAACAAACGTTTGGCAAACACAGGGCGGCTCACCTGCGCATGAACCGGATCTTTAGGCCCTACGATGGTTGGGACGGCTTTCCGGCTCGGTCTTTTGCGCGCCTAGATGCAACCGAACCTAGCAGTCTAAAGGAAGTCGGCGAAGCTGTCTTTGCATTCGATGCCATAGACGCAAGTTGGTCAGAATTCTCCGCAGGCCACGACTTAGATCTAGAAGCTCCGAGCGCGATTAGCGAAGTTTCGAAGGCCCTATGGGCGAAATTGTTCGGACCTAAGACGCAAAGGCCAATTGAGACGCTGTTCGACAAGATGCCGATCTACCGCATTGAGATCACAGCCAAGCGCAGCAGTCATTTTTGGAGCGACCTTGAATCGCTCGAAGAAGGGCAGTGGGTTGAAATCGTCCTTACTGCCGCGGGCAGTCATGCCGTTGACGTCTACGGCTCCATCGTGGCGGAGGCTGTGGAGGCCTACCTTGTCTCCGTCGCCTCGCTCTCAGGGGCCCGGGAAAATGCGCTCTCCAACCTGTTCAACATCGACGCATGGCCCTCGTCGCCGGAAATTGATATCCAGGCTGCTCTTCGCCGCGCGACCCCAGACCAACTCACGGTATATGACGTGGGCCAAGGTGGGGCTGCCGGACTGCTCGACTGCAGCAACACTGCAAGCATCTTCTTTGACCTCGGCGCAGGCTCCTACGGCAACAGCAGGACAAGGCCGAACCCGCTTCGATTCTGCTGGCGCGGTAGCCCGCCGGTCGTACTCTCGCATTGGGACACGGACCACTGGGCAGGAGAGCTTACCGATCCGGCTGCATCGGGGCGAGACTGGATCGCACCGCGCCAGTCTAAGCTCGGGCCGACTCATCACGCCTTTGCCGCACGAATTCTTGTTCAGGGCGGGAGCCTATTGATTTGGGGGGCAACGGCGGGCGCCACTTTATCGGTTACGTTTGCCGGGGGCGTAGTCCTTAGCTTGGGTCGTTGCACGGGCCCGAGCCGGAACGGCAGCGGCATTGCATGCCTAGTCGAAAACTCCAGCGCCGACGCCTCGTGGCTTCTCACCGGCGACGCCGGCTACAGCGAAATTCCGCTGGTACCCTCATTCCAGATCATTGGAATCATCGCCCCGCACCACGGGGCGGACATGGTGCGTTTCGGATCGGCGCCGACTAGGCCGGGCTCGGGGTACTGCCGCCTGTTCTACAGCTTCGGGCCTGACAACAAACACGGGCGAACTTCGGTCAAACATCCGACCACGGCTGCTATAAATGACCATCGAGCCCAATCTTGGGATCATGGAACTTGGACTACCACAGGAACGATAGCAACTACGATTGCCGGAAAAGACGTGTTGGCGACGGCCGAGAATTCAGGTGGCCCAACTGGTCCTCGCAATCTGGATAGCGCCGTGATGGGCTGGTCATTAGCACCAACAGTGCCGCTCGCAGGACTTCCATGTTCAATGATACACTTAACGGTCGGCTGCACAACCAACATCAGACAGGCTTGATACCGGCTAAAATGGACACCTAGGCAGCGGCGAAGTTGGATTCCTGATCAGTTATCCCAGTTTAAAAAGAAGTCACAAGGCAGATAGCTGAGGAATACGCCCCCGTTTGATCACCAGCCCTCCGCCAATCCAACGAGTTAATTCCCGGATAGCATCGACAAATATTTATAGTGAGAATAATACGTTCCTTGTTGCAGAACGCCTCGGCAGCCCCTACCTCTACGAGCATGACGAATGGGGGCTCGCATGCCGGCCTATGTGACGTTTTACCCGCTTGGCAACGCCGACGGTGCTCTCATCGACCTCGCCGACCAACGGAAGGTGCTGGTAGATTTTGGCAATGAGGGCAATCCTGACGATCCCGCAGACCTGCGCTGCAATCTCGCGGCGGAATTGACCACCAACCTGCGCAAGGCCGGCCGGGATTATCTTGATGTCGTTTGCTTCACGCATGTCGACGATGACCATTGCAAGGGCAGCGGCGCATTCTTCTGGCTCCAGCACGCGGCCAAGTACCAAGGGCCAGGCCGTACCAAGATCAACGAGATGTGGGTTCCTGCCTGCGCTATTACTGAGGAAGGGCTTACCGAAGATTCCCGCCTCGTCCGGCAGGAGGCGCGACACCGGCTCAGGGAAGGGAAGGGCATCCTTGTCTTCTCAAGGGCCGAACGGATCAAGCAATGGATGTCCGAGAACAGCATTGATTACGAAAGCCGCAAGCATCTTTTTGTTGATGCCGGTAAAAATGTGCCTGGTTTCAGCAAGAATGGACCGGAGGCGGTCGAATTCTTCGTTCATTGTCCCTTTGCCTGGCGTCAAAGCGACAAAGTCCTAGTCGACCGTAACGGCGATTCCATTGTTTTCCAAGCAACTTTCAAGGAGGGCCTCTCGGAAAGCTATGCCTTATTCGCTTCCGATGTAGACCACGAGGTCCTCTCGCTAATCGTGCAGACGACGCGTCGTCACGGCCGCGACGGAAAATTGCTTTGGGATCTTATGAAGCTGCCGCATCACTCATCCTACTTATCGCTTAGTTCAGAGCGGGGAGTGGACGAAACTGTCGCGGTCGATGACGTGAAGTGGCTGTTCGAAACCCAAGGGCAGCGCGGTTGCACCATCGTTTCAACGAGTTGCCCGATCCCTGCAAAGGGGAGCGAGGAAGACAAGGGCACGCAGCCGCCACATCGCCAAGCAGCCAACCATCACCGCCGGGTCGCCCGCGAAAAGGACGGCAGCTACATTGTCACCATGGAGCAACCGCGAAAGGGGGCACCTGCGCCGTTTAGATTCGAGATCACACAGCTAGGCGTTGCACTCCTGCTGGCGGCACCGAACGTCATCACGACTGCGACATCGGCTCCTGCCCGGCAGGGTTGAGCAGGTGGCCTGGATCGACGAATGGGGCGCGCCGGTCGATCTGCGGGATCTGGCGCAGCCCACTGCGCGTTCATTCGTAAAATATGTTGAGACGGCGGCCTCTGCCGTCGTCTCGATCGCGGGGGCTCACCGCAACGAGCACGGCGCAGAGATCGTCATCGTCGAGATGCAGACTGGGGCTCCGCAGAGACCGGTCGCGCCGATTCGGCGAGTCGAGCCGCTCGGCCTCGTATTCGCCGGCGGGGGCAGCATGCCTTTGGTCCTGGCGCTTCGCGAGGACTTTCCTGACACTGAGCACCAACAGCTCGTCCCGGAGGGCTGTCCGGCGGCCATCTGTATCGACGATCGGCCCTGGGACGAAGCGCGCCTGACCTGGACGCCAGCTGAGATGACGCAGCGTATCGCCGCTTGGTATTGGCGAGCGGCACGCGGCGATCTTCACGATCCTAACCAGCCGCTCGACCCGTTTTTCGGGCTGTCGCGTTACAGCTTCGTGTTCCCACGAGCAGCATTCGAGGCGGAGCCCGGAAGCGTCGAGCTCGCCGGCCTTATCAACGAGTCCGGCGACGATGCGAGGGTTGTGATCACCACGCCCTTGGCTCGGCTCAAGCCGGAAGCACGCAAAGTGCGCATCCTGCCGCTCGCTTACCGTGTTCAGCCGGAGTGTATGACGCGCATGCGCAAGGCGCCGCGGAGCCTCGGCTCGCTCATGCGGTTCCTTGACGGGCGAGGCGTCGACTTGCTGGCAGACCTCCGCACCCGCATCCGTGGATGGACGGGCACGAATGCGGAGAGCGGTCTGCGGCTCGGCTCCCAACTTGCCATCATTGTGGACATGCCGGTGATAGCGCCGAACGGCACCCAGCCGGGGACATCGGACGTGCGGGCGTTCGTCAGCGTGTCCACCGTCGGCGAAATCGGCGTGGCATTGGGGGTGCTTCACAGCGTGCCGCGTGATGCGGTTAAATCGGGGTTCTGTCGCGCCATTCCGGAAGGAGCAGTTGATGACGGAAGGCTCGACGCGCTCGTCTTGGAGTTCGCCCAGGTGCATGTCGAATTCGACGCTGACCGAGCTGCTGTTCTGTCCGGCCGCGACCGAGTCGACGCTCGCAAGGCAATGCTTGTCGGCGCCGGAGCGCTTGGCTCACATCTTGCTGAGTTCCTGGCGCGACAAGGTAGGTTCCGGTGGACTATCGTCGACGACGACCGACTGCTGCCACATAACCTCGCGCGCCACACTCTACAGGCGATCGACATCGGACGGCCCAAGGCGCAAGCGCTGGCGGCTCGCCTGAACGCAATCTTCTCGCCCGACGAAAGGCTGGTCGCGCCAACGGCGCTCGTCTGCAACGTCCTCCACCCCGGCGACAAGGCCGATGTTCTACGGGCAGCATTCGCCGACGCGGACGTCGTGATTGATGCAAGCGCCTCGGTCGCTGCGGCGCGCTCGATCGCCGACCAGTACGGGGCCGCTCGCCGCGCCTCCGCGTTTTTCAACCCATCTGGGGAGGCCGCGGTCGTGCTCGTTGAGGATCATGCCCGCTCGATCACACTCCGTGACGTCGAGGCGCAGTACTACCGCGCCGTGCTACGGGAGCCCGCGCTCGAAAAACACTTCACGGCCATCGCCGACCGTTTCGCCTACACCGGCGCCTGCCGGGCGGTCACCAGCCGCATCCCGGAGAGCCGAGTCGCCCTGCTTGCAGCCCACGCTGCGGAGGGACTTAGTCAAGTGCTCGATACGCCCAACGCGTGCATCGCTGTCTGGAGCGTCTCGGCAACGGGCGAGGTTACGCTCACGAAGCCAAGCGTTGCCGCCATCGAGCGGCATGCGATTCTAAACTGGGAAGTAAGCATCGACACCTCGCTGAAGAATGACCTTATCTCCCAGAGAGCTGCGAAAGTCCCAAACGAGACAGGCGGCGTCCTGCTCGGCATCGTCGATGCATATGCGCGCAAAGTGCTCCTCGTCGAGGCGCTCGCGGCCCCCCCAGACAGCTTGGAAACGCCCTTTCTGTTTGAGCGTGGGATCGCCGGCCTCACCGATGAGGTCACTGCGATGATGGCAAGGACTATGGATCAGGTACGCTACGTGGGAGAATGGCACTCGCATCCACCGCGCTATTCGGTGCAGCCGAGCGGGACAGACTTGATCCAACTCAGCTGGCTCGCGCGCGTGGCGTCTATGGAGGAATTGCCGGCGCTAATGGTCATAGTCGGTGATCACGAGCTAAATGTTGGGGTCGGCGAGGCCCGACCCGTCTGCTCATAGGTGCCAGCTTGTCGACTATGGAGGGGAGGGAAACGCCGAGGATTGATAGCCAGGGCGGCCCGGCGACGGGGTTCAGGCTCGGGCTTGCGCTCTCTGGCGGCGGAGTGCGGGCCGCTGTGTTCCACTTGGGTGTCCTCCGTCGCCTTGCCGAGGATGATCTGTTCGAAAGCGTGACGCAAATTTCTACCGTTTCGGGAGGGAGCCTGGTAATCGCTGCATTGGTCACAAACGCTGGGATGCAATGGCCCGGCTCGGAACAGTATCGGAGCGACACTTATCCCTCCCTTAGGTCGATGCTGACGGGCGCGGATCTACTCAGCCCGCGCTGTCTTGGCTGGAAGGGGCTACTACGGTTCAATCTTCGGCTCCTCTCAAGTAGGGCAATGGTACTCGCGGATCTGCTGGCGGAGCGGTGGGGCGTTCGCGGCAATCTTCGAGACTTGCCGGAAAGACCGGTCTGGTGGATCAACGCGACATGCGTCGAGACCGGCAAGAACTGGCGCTTCAGCAAACGCGAAATGGGCGACTGGCAATTCGGGCGGCACTACGATCCGCCGTTCCGGCTGGCCGACGCTGCGGCAGCGTCCGCGGCCGTTCCCTATGCAATTGGTGCCCTTCGTTTCGAACTCCCGCAGCAGGGCTGGTATAGGACCGATCCTGCAACGCGCCAACCGCTGGAACGCCGGGACCCGCCACACTCAACCGTTCATCTCTGGGATGGCGGCGCCTATGAAAACATGGGCCTTGAGGCTCTGTTCAAGCCCGGCAAGGCTCTGATTGAATGCGACTTCCTGGTTTGCAGCGACGCGTCGGGTCCACTGCGGGCGCCTGGTCCCGGCCCGCTTGGCTCGCTATGGAAGGGACATCTTTGGAGCCCGCGGCTTTTTGATGTGAGCAGCGATCAGATCAGGGCGTTGAGGTCACGGATGCTGATGCGAGAGGTGGAAAGCGGAACAATTCGGGCCGCGCTGATTCGGATGGGAAACTCCGTCCGCGATATCGATCTGCGAGCCGGTATACGTCGCACCCAAGTAGACTATGGTCAGTATCAGGTCGACCAGGAAGCCACGCTTGCTCTCTTGCATCCGACAGATCTTCAGGCGCCGTCGCCTGACCTGTTTGATCGCATCGCGCGACACGGATTCGAAGTGGCCGACGCAACTTTGACCGCTTATTCTCCAAAATACTTCCCTAAGACCAGACGTTGGCCAGTCTAAACACGCTAACAATTCTATCTAACCGTAAAGATCTCATCCAATATCATATAATTGATTTCAGAAATTAGAAACATTTGATAATGTCCTTTATCATATATAGTGGGACCTTCCATGCTCGCCCCCGAAGCCCTCGACCGAACCCACGTCGGCCTGCTCCCCGGTCTCGATCTCGACGCGGTGCGCGCGCTGCTGATCGATCGGCACGGCTGCACGCCCGAGCAGGCGTCGGAGGCCGAACGCCTTTACCGGATGTTCCTGGAGCTGCGCCGTCGCCACCCCGATGAGCGCCTGGTCCCGCCGGCGGCCGCGGACCGCATGTGGCATGTCCACATCCTGATGACCGGGAAGTACCGGCAGGACTGCAAGGCGCTGTTCGGCCAGTATCTGGATCACGATCCAATGGCCCGGCCGACCGCCGACGATATCGCCCTCTCGCGGCGCCGCTACCGTGAGGCGTTCGGCGTCGACCTGGCTGAGGCCTTCTCGGACTGCACATGAGCGGCGCCAGACGCGGGGCGGGCAGGGGGCTTGCCGGGACCCTGTCAGGTTTCTCTTGCCAGAAGTTGGGAGGATTCCCATAATGTGAATGATACGAAAGATACGAGTAATGCAGAAGATGCGCGTCTCGACCGCCGACTTCATCAAGAACTACGGCACGCTGGCCGACAAGGCGCTGGCCGAGCCGGTCACCATCACCAAGAACGGCCGCGACCGGCTGGTGGTGCTCTCGGCCGAGGAATACGAGCGGCTCAAGCGCCGCGACCGGCGGGTGGTGCGGCTTGAGGAGTTCACCGACGAGGAAATGGCCCTCATCGCCCGGGCCGAGGTCCCGCCCGGCCACGAGGCGCTCGACGACGAGCTGAAAGACTGGCGGCCGTGAGCTGGCCGAAACCGCAGCCCGGCCTGGTCATCCGGTATTCGTATCTGTGGGAGCGGGAAGCCCGGGCCGGCCGGGAGGAGGGGGTCAAGGATCGCCCCTGCGCCATCCTGCTGGTGGTTCTGCGCGACGGTGCGTCGCCGATCGTGCGCGTGCTGCCGGTCACCCATACCCCGCCGACCGATCCGGCCGACGCCCTGGAAATCCCGGCGCCGACCAAGGCCCGCCTGGGGCTCGACGGCGCCCGCTCCTGGGTGGTGCTGACCGAGGCGAACGATTTCATCTGGCCAGGTCCGGATTTGCGTCCCGCCGTCAACGGCGATCCGGCCAGCATGGCCTACGGCATGTTGCCGCCGGGCTTCATGAAGGTGCTGCGCGAGCGCATTGCCGAGCGGCGCCAGGCGCGGCTCAAGGCCGTGACGCGGACAGAATAGGCGGGAGGATCCCATGAACGTTCTCGCTCCCCTGACATCCTCGGCGCCGGCCCTGATTGCCGCCGCCGGCGAGCGGGCTTCCTACCGCTTCCTGGAGTTCTTCACGGCGCAGATCAGGAACCCGAACACCCGCAAGGCCTACATGCGGGCCGTGGGCGGGTTCTGCGCCTGGCTGGCTGATCGCGGGGTGCCGTCGATCGCCGCCGTCGGCTCGGTCCATGTGGCGGCCTATGTCGAGGAGCTCGGCCGGACGGTGTCGGCGCCGACCGTGAAGCAGCACTTGGCCGCCATCCGCATGATGTTCGACTGGCTGGCCTCGGGCGGGGTGTTGCCGTTCAACCCGGCCTCCGCGGTGCGGGGTCCGAAGCACTCAACCAGGAAGGGCAAGACCCCGGTCCTGTCGCCGATCGAGGCCCGGCAGCTCCTGGACGGCATCGACCCGTCCACGCCGGCGGGACTTCGCGACCGGGCGCTGATCGGGCTGATGGTCTATTCGTTCGCCCGGATTGGGGCGGCGCTGGCCATGAAGGTCGAGGATGTCTACGTCCAGGACCGGCGCCTGTGGGTGCGACTGCACGAGAAGGGCGGCAAGCGGCACGAGATGCCCTGTCACCACAATCTCGAAGCCTGGCTTCATGCCTACCTGGACGGGGCCGGCATCGCCGACGACCGGCGCGGGCCGCTGTTTCGTACTCTCGGCCGGGGCACCGGCCAGCTCACCCGGACGCCGCTTCCGCAGGCCAACGCCTATGCGATGATCCGCCGGCGGGCCGAAGCGGTCGGGATCGAGACCAAGATCGGCAACCACACCTTCCGGGCCACCGGCATCACGGCTTATCTGAAGAACGGCGGCAGCCTGGAGAAGGCGGCCGCCATGGCCAACCACTCGTCCACTCGCACCACCCAGCTCTATGACCGGCGGTCCGAAGAGTTCACGCTGGACGAGGTCGAGCGCGTCGGGATCTGATGTTATCGTCCGGACGGTACTGGACTTTTTGTGTCAGGGGCAGACCGTGCTGAACAACATGCCGATCGTGCTCAATCAGGACGCCTTTTCTGTCCTTGCCAGTTCGCAAGACGAACACCGTTGGCGCGGACGACCGCTGCGACCGTGGATACAAGCCGTAGGTCGTGTTCCGAGCTGCGAACTGACCTCGCTGGAAACAGACCACCCAAGTCGCGAGCAGCTCACCGCTTTCTGCTCGGTATCTTCCCGCGATGCGCTTGATCTCTTTCTCGCGATCAGCGCGTGGGGCGGAATGAAGGTTCGCCATGCGCAATCCGCCCTCTCGCACGAAGAGGCCCTGCGCGAGGCTTTGGGAGCCTTGCGCGACCCGGCGCTTCGTGACCGTCGCGAGGCATATACGATCTTCCGGACGGCTCGTGCCGCCGGCCGGCTGCCAGGAATCGGTCCAGCTTATTACACGAAGTTGATTTTCTTCGTTCGGCCCGATCTCAACGGTTATATCATGGACCAGTGGACCGCACGTTCGGTAAATCTCCTGACCCAGCAGAACGCCATAAATCTCGGTAAAGAATGGAACGTTCTTGACGATAATACAGCTGATGGATACGAGCGCTTCTGTCAGCACATAGAACACATTGCGTCAGAGCTTGACGTATCCCCTGTGGCGGCCGAAATGAGGCTGTTCAGCTATGGCGGTCGCCGGCCGGGTAGATGGCGCCTCTACGTGAAAGGATGTCGAAGGGATTAGATGGCGCCCTTCGAGAGCACGCCATGCGGCTGCATACCTACATCTGGCGGACCTCTTTCCGAAGCCACCTCCCCGGGCACGTCCCGTTTCACCTAGGCCACCGCGCCGACGGCAGACACGGCGCCTTATGACCGGACATGCTGGCCGCCCGCGCTTCCGTGAGCGCCGTTTCCAGCAGATAGTCCAGGAGCGGCTGTCCGGCTGCCTGGGCCAGGTCGCGCGCCTACTCGATCAGTCGCACACAGCGGTCCAGGTCTTCGCTCACGGTCTCCCCCTCCCCGATTGCGATACGCCCGTGCGCTGGCCCATGGCCGCGCTCCCCTGCCCCGGTCTCTTTCCGGTCCGTCCGGCCCGGCGGCCTTGCTCGTCCGGCTGACCTGGCGGAGAGCCCCGTTCGCCGCAAGGGGCAAGCCCTCTCCTGTCGTCGCCCCTGCGGGGTGCGGCGGCCGTCTCTCCCCGCCCCTCCGGTCGCCGGCAAGGCCGCGATAGGCGCGGCCGGTGCCCGAAACGGGAGAGACCATCATGAGCAAGGAGCGCTTCGACATCCACCAGGCCGTCACCGACCGCATCGTCGCCGCCATCGAGGCCGGCGCCGGCTCCTGGCAGATGCCCTGGCACCGCGGCGCCGGCGGCAGGCGGCCGGTCAACATCGCCTCCGGCAACGCCTACCAGGGCGTCAACATCCTCGCCCTCTGGGTCGAGGCCCAGTTCTTCGGCTACGGCTCCAACGTCTGGGGCACCTACAAGCAGTGGGCCGAGGCCGGCTGCCAGGTCCGCAAGGGCGCCAAGGCCGCCCACGTCGTCTTCTACAAGCAGATCGCCGTGGCGACCGAGGATACCGACAGCGGCGAGGACGAGACCGAAACGCGGCTGTTCGCCCGCGCCAGCCCGGTGTTCAACGCCGGTCAGGTCGAGGGCTATGCGCCCCCTGTCCCGCCGGTCGTCGGCAGTGCCGAGATCCTCGCCGGTATCGAGGCCTTCGTCGCCGGCACGGGTGCGGCGATCGAGCATGGCGGATCGGTCGCCTGCTATATCCCCAGCCGGGACCTGGTGCGGATGCCGCCGCGCGAGACGTTCTTCGCCACCCCGACGTCGACTGCCACCGAGGCCTATTATTCCACCGAGCTGCACGAGCTGGTCCACTGGACCGGGCCGAAGAGCCGCTGCGATCGCGACCTCGCCGGCCGCTTCCGCTCCGAGGCCTATGCCATGGAGGAGCTGGTCGCCGAGCTGGGCGCGGCGTTCCTCTCCGCCGATCTCGGCATCACCGCCGAGCCGCGGGCCGACCATGCCCAGTATCTCGCGCATTGGCTGACCGTGCTGAAGGCCGACAAGAAGGCGATCTTCACCGCCGCCAGCGCCGCCAGCCGCGCCGTGCAGTTCCTGCACGGACTCCAAGCGGCCTGAGGGGCCGCGGTCGGCAAACCCGGCTGCCGAGTGCATCGGCCGGGCTGTCCATAGCGGGAAACTGGATTCGGTTTTTTCGGCAGCGCATGCCTCGCTTGGGAAGCGAAACGCCGCTATCCGCTCCTTATGGAGAACCCAAGGAAAGGATCCTTTTCTTATTTCATGCCCGGCAACCGCCTCGGCACGGCTGTCTACGGTATACCGTTTACAGTATGCCGTACACCGCATAACGTGATAGTAAAGCCCTGATTTCACGCCCCGCTGCGACTACGCCGAAACGCGGCACCGCCAGTCCGCCACGGTTTCCCGTATGCGGTTTACCGTTTACGGCAGACGGCCCCGCCCCTGAATGCACCACGGGCGCGCGCAGCCGGCTGTTCTGGTGGCCCAACTGCCTCGCAGGATCGCGCCGATGGGTCGTCGTCACCGAGAATGATGGCAGGCGGAAGGGATTGTGGTAGGATTCAATCATGGCCCCGAACCGTAAAGCCTCGCCGAAGCCGTCCCCGAAGGGCATGACCCTCGGCGCGACCGCCTTCGACAAAATCAGCGCCGTCGAAGGCATCCGCCTGAAGCCCGAGAGCAAGCGGATGTTCGTCGAGTTCGACCGTCAGGGCTTGAGCGCTGAGCAGCGCCGCCGCGCCATCGCCGAGAAGCACGCCAGGAAAGCCTAGACGGGGTGTATCAGGCAATCGACGACCCCTATTGCTACCGGGGCACCGACGTCCTGAAAAATCGCCTCGGCCTCCGCGACCAGACCGCGCTCGACCAGTTCGAGGCGGAGGCGACCGCGCAGAGGTTCGCCGAGCCCTTCCCTCCCGGGCGGTTCAGCGTCAGCCACTACCGCGCCATTCACCGGCACATCTTCGGCGACGTCTATCCATGGGCAGGCCGGTTCCGCTCTGTGCGCATCGCCAAGGGCGGCAGCATGTTCTGCTATCCCGAGCACATCGCGACCGAGATGGCGCGCGTGTTCGCCAACCAGTCGAGCCTGACGGCCCTGCGGGATATGCCCGCGCAGCGGTTCGCGGCCGAGATCGCCCACTTCCTGGCCGAGCTAAACGCCGTGCATCCGTTCCGGGACGGCAACGGCCGGACGCAGCTCGCCTTCCTGGCGCTTCTCGCCGACCACGTCGGGCATCCGCTCGACCTCGACCGGCTGGAGCCCGACGCCGTGCTCGCCGCCATGATTGCGAGCTTCCACGGGCGCGAGGACCGATTGGTCGAACTCATCCGGGGTTTGATACGCTGAGCAACTGTTTGCTGTTTACGGCATACCGTAAGCCGTGTGCCGTTTGCGCCACACGGCACGCCGCAAACCGTTCGCCCTAAACCGTTAACCTCTTGCGGTATACTGCGCATCGCAGGAGGATTCGGCCATGAAAGTCATCGCTCTCGTCACGCAGAAAGGTGGCACCGGGAAAAGCAGCCTCGCCATCTCGCTGGCCGTCGCCACCATCGAGCGCGGGCTAAAGTCCTATGTGATCGACCTCGATCCGCAGGCCACCGCCAAGAACTGGTTCGAGCGCCGCGAAGCCGAGGCGCCGGAAGTGGCCGCCATCGAGCCCAGCAAGGTTTCGGCGGCGCTGGCGATGCTCGCCCGCCAGAAGGTCGACCTGGTGTTTATCGACACCGCCGGCGTCGACACGCCCGCCACGACGGCCGCCATGCAGGCCGCCGACCTCTGCCTGATTCCGGCGCGCCCCAGTATCGCCGACATCGAGGCGGCCCGGCCGACCGTACGGACGCTCTCCAAGCTCGACCGTCCCTATGCCTTCGTGCTGAACCAGTGCCCGGCGGGCCGGTCGATCCGCACCACCGATGCCTTCCGTGTCCTGTCGCTCACGGGAGCGGTGGCAGGTGTTTCGCTGGCGATGCGTGCCGACCATCTGGACGCCCTGGCGGCAGGGCAGGGGGTCACCGAGCGCGATACATCAGGCAAGGCCGCCAGCGAAATGCGCGAGCTGCTGACTTGGCTGATCAACCGACTGGAGGGAAAGACCCATGACGAAAAAGCCCGTGTTGCTTGAATCCGCGATGGGCAGGGAGGCTCCCGCTTCCCCGTCGAACGTGGTGCCGATGCCCGAACCCGCCGGCCAGGCCGGCAAGGTCGCCAAGATCGAGAAGCTGACCGTCTACGTGCCGCGCGCGGCCGCCAAGCGACTGCGCCAAATGGCCCTAGACCACGACCGCCGGGTCAATGACTACCTCCAGGAGGCCGTCGACATGATGCTGGCGAAGTACGGCCAGAAGTCGCTCCGCGAGTTCGAGGAATCCTGACGGCATGCTGTTTACAGTTTACCGTATGCCGTTCGCCGTATAGGGTCTGTCCATGCCCAACCGTCCGGTCCGCCTCGATCTGAAGCCCCGCGAGGCCTTCGCCAAGCTGAGCCTTCATGAGAAGAACGCCTACCTCCAGGAGGTCGCGGACACGTTCTGCGCCCAGACCGACCGCCCGGCGACCGAGCTCGACAAGAACGCCCTCAGCCGCCTCCGGCGCTACTACAGCCGCCGGGTCTGGGCCGATCTCCAACTGCCTGAGAACCCCACCAACGAACTCGACAAGGCGCTCCAGCGCCTCGGCGAAGCGATGCGCCTCAGCGCCGTCCGCGACGACGTCACCGCCGCCCTGGTGTCCAGCCTGCCTGGCCGCAAGACGCTGCGGACGCCCCCCGCGGACGACGCCCAACTCGAATTCTTCGTCCCGGCGATCTACGACGCGCCGATCAAGGACGACGTCAACCTGATGGACGTGGCCCCCTTCGCGCTCAGCAAGAACGTCCGCACCGGCGTAATCCAGTACGAGCTGAAGGACTGCATCATCACCGTGGAGGGCGGCGCCCAGTCCGGGCTCGCCACCGCCTTCGACTACGACATCTTCCTGAACATGGTCTCGTACCTCGCCGAGGAGGTCCGGCGCTACCGCGTCGACGACCAGAAGGGCCTCCGGCCGAGCCTGCCGGCCAAGGTCTACCGTCCGAGCGCGGCCCACATCCTCAAGTTCTGCCGGCGGTCGGACGGCGGCAAGGCCTACCTGGACCTCGAAGCCGCCCTGGACCGGCTGACCAAGACCACCATCAAGATCGTCAACCTCTCCGGCGGCTCCCGCCGGCAGGTCGACAGCCGCCCCCTCATCGGCGGCTATCAGGTCATCACCAAGACGTCCAGCGGGTTGCCGGACACCATCGAGATCACCATCCCAGATTGGGTCTGGCTCAGCGTGGTCCGCCCCGACAAAAGCCTGTCCATCCTCACCCTCAATCCGGACTACTTCCTGATCAGCTCTGCGATCGGGCGGTTCATCTACCGGCTGGCGCGGAAGGCCGCGGGGAAGAACGAGGCCCGTTACAAGGTGAGCGACCTGCACCACCGCAGCGGCTCGTCACAGGAACTCCGGTTCTTCGCCCGCGACCTCCGCCGCTTCGTGGCGACCACCAAGCTGTTTCCGCTGCCGGACTACGACCTCGCCCTGACCGAGGGGCGGGACGAGATGATCCTGCACATGCAGCGCCGCGCCTTGCCCGCCGGCGCCACATCCGTTCCTGGAAACGAGCTGCCCCTGGTTGAAAGCTGATCCCGCCGACAAAAAATCTGTCGGGCGCTTCCGTACATCACCCACGACAAAAATCGAAGCGAGACACAACGATTACACACGCGATGCGCGCCTTGAGCCCTGTGGATAACTTTTGTCGGCTCCGTACATCACCCACGACATTCCGTACATCACCCACGACATTCCGTACATCACCCACGACATTCCGTACATCACCCACAAATCATGCGCTAAGTACTTTGTATCGACAGGCGAAATAGGCCTTTAAAACATAATAAAACATATAAAACCTATTAAAACGCTGCCTATGGCAGCCAGAATTAAATCTTGACTTTGAAGAGGAAGAAGAGTCGTCGATGACTCGCTCGCAAAGCCCATTGGCGGTCCGCAGAAGGGATTTGATGCCATCGAATGATAGATGGATGCATAGGATAGCCGAAACCCATCCTATGGCCCTCCCAGACGGCGAAGGCCACCCCGATGGCGAGGTAGCCTCCTGACCCTTGGCGGTCATCGCCGTCCCCGGCTGTACCGCGTCAGAATGGTAGCTGAGTTTTCCCGCCCCGGGAATGATTACGACACCGGTCGGATGACAGGTTGAGGAGGAACCTCTGCCTCTAGCCCGGGCCGGAGGCGGGCGGCGACGTTGCCGTCAGGTGCCGATGGTGCGGCGTGCCGCCGGCACGGGATGCGGCGCGCGCGGCTGCCCCGCAGCCCGCATGTAAGGCAGGCGCCGCAAAAACGTCTCGTCTTGCAAAGCCCTGATCCGATTGGCGATCGTCGGATGCGTCGAGAACACTTCCGCCGGATTGCTGCGGATCATCAGGCGCGAATAGGCCAGCCGGTTGGAACGCGGTTCGACCGGATCGTCGCCGAGACGGCGGAGGGCGTCGATCATCGGTTCCTTGCCGATCAGCGCCGCCGCGGTGGCATCCGCCCAATACTCCCGCTGCCGGGACAGCCGCAGAACCAGCATCTCGCCGAGGGTCGACAGCATCCAGCGCATGAAGCCCTGGAGGTGCATGCTGAAGGCCAGATACCAGGTCAGGGCGTTCTGGAACGACATCGCAAACTGCAAGCGCCGGATATCCCTGTTGGCGATATGGGCAACCTCGTGGGCGGCTATGGCGATCAGCTCGCGGGGCGTGGCCTGGTCGATGAGGCCTTGCGTGAAGGCGACCACGGCGCCGGAAGGATCATAGCCGGCGGCGAAGGCGTTGAGATCCCGGTCGGGATAGATGCCCACCGCCGGGGGCGGCAGGTTCACCTGGCGCGCCAGCTGGACGACCATACGGGAAACCGGGTGATCCGGCGGAAGAAGCTTCGTTCCGGTGCTGCGCAGGATGGCGCTGCGCGCCCCCCTGGCGCCGAGCGCACCGAAGAACAGACCGAACAACGGCACCGCCCACAGCCCGTGGAACATCCAGCCCAGAGCGATGAAAGGCCCGGCGGTCAGGCCGATGAAGATGCCGCCGACAAAAACGCCGAGCCAGGCACTGAGGACCAGCACCAGCTTGTCACCGATGGCCGACTTGCGCAGGCGAGGGGGATCGAGCCTGGGGCGCGATGCCGGCCGTGGCGGATGTTCGGAGACCGTAGCGACTGGAGGAGGGGACATCATCCGGTTCGATCCCCGGCGTCGCGATAGGCACCGACACGGGCGCGGCAGGTGGCGCTCTCGTTCCAGACCGTGATCTTGGCCTTGAAGGCCCGCGGCCCGCGCAGCTTGACGATGGACTCGCGCGTGCCGTCGGCGCCCCAGCCGGAGAGCAGGAGCTGCACCTCGTCGGGGGTAAGCAGCGGCCGGCCGGTGAACTGGACGGACTCGCCGGAGGAGAAGCTCACGCCGGCGCTGCCGTCAGTCTCCCAGTTGCCCATCTGCACCGAGACGTTCGCCCCGGCGTTGGTCGAGCGGTAGGCGACGGTCTTCGGCCCGAGCATGCGGCTGACGACCCCGGCGGTGTCGTCGTCGTCGATCCCGAAATACTGCTTGACCGCGCAGTTGAAGAAGGATGCCCAGGTCTCGTTCGGATAGTTGGCCTTGAGGTCGCCGACGTTCTGGAGAAAGAACCAGAAGCGGACGCCGGCGCCGGCATGGGTGCGGATCGCCTTCTGGGCTTCGGGAAAGGGGCCGAGCGACAGGAACTCGTCGTAGAGAAACAGCACCGGGATCTTCGGGACGGTGCGGTTCCTCAGCATGGCGTCGAGCGCCGACTTGAACAGCATGCGGATGAAGGCGGCATGCGGCTCGATCAGGTCGAAGGGGACGTCGATATAGACCGTCGCCGGCCGATCCTTCAGCCCCTCGAAGTCGAAATCGTGCCCGGTCACCACCCGCTGGATCTCGTCGGCGCTCCACATCGAGAATTTTGTGTTGAGCGTGTCGCGCAGGTTGGGGACGCCGCGGCCCTTGTCCTTGCCGAGCACGTTATTGGCGGCGTCGCGGACGCTCGCCCGGCCGGACTTCGCCATCTCCCCGACCAGTGCCTCGAACGCGGGGAGGGGCAGGGCGGTCGCCTGACGGACGGCGGCGAGATGGGCGCGCTCCGGCGGCGCCTTGTCGAGGATGTGCATGATCAGCGCGGTGACGAAGGCGACGGCGTCCTCCGCGAAGAACTCGGGCGCTTTCGGGTCGCGCGGAAACAGCTGCTCGGCGAGCGAGCGGGCGTCGGACTGGGTGCGGATGCGGGTCAGCGGATTGTAACGGTGGCGCGGGAAGCCGCGGGTCACCGGGTCGCGGTCGTCGTGGAAGGGGGCGATGCGGTAGACCGGGCCGACGTTGGCGCGGCGCCAAGCCGAGGTCGCCTCGTAGAGCTCGCTCTTCGGGTCGAGGACGATGACGCTGCCGCGGTAGCGCAGCAGGTTGGGGATGATGGTGGTCAGCGCCTTGCCCTGGCGGGACGGCGCGAGCGTCATCAGGTGGCCGTCGTCGTCCCAGTGGACGAAGCCGACGAGCGCCGACGAGTCTTCCTCGCAGAAGGCGCCGAGCAGGATCGAGCGCGGGTCGTCGAAGGCCTCGCGCGGGCGCAAAAACTTCGTCAGCTCGGCCGCGGTCGGCCAGGTGGCCGAGCCGTGGATGTCGGGCGGGTTCGCGAGCAGCGCCTCGCGCTCCTTGCGAGCGGCGAGGTCCTTGCGGGCGCGGTTGATGATGGGGCCGGGGTCGCGGCCGGCGGCGACCGCCTCGTAGACGGCGTCGGCGACCTCCCGGCCCAACTCCTCGCGGATGCGTTCGCGCGCCCGGTTACCGGCATACATGCGGCCCCATTTGGTGCCGATCTTCCAGCTCCTCTGGGCGATGTTCCAGTTGCGCTGAAACTCCCCGAGAAAGTCGAAATCGAAGCCCTTGCCCGCCATCGGAAGCCCTCCCGACGCCGTTTCTGAATACTGGCAGCATAAGGGCACGGCATGGTTCGTCAAACGCTGTGGTTGCGCAATCGTTGGGCGTGAAGGGTGCCGTCCACAATATATCGTCTCGGCGGTCGCGACGCGGGCGGTGCCGGCCGGAGGCCCCTCTAACAGCGCACTTACGCATTGCCCTGATGTGTACGCATCGGGGTCAGGCCGGGGCGGGCCATGCGTGCGCTCGGTTCCGTGACCGGCCTCGTTGCGAGGGCCGGACGGAACCGGCGGTGCGCCGGGGGAGCCCCCCGGTCCCCCGTCGCGGGCACGGCCCGCGAGGCGGGGCGCTGCCCCTGCACCCCGTTCCCGTGCTCGCCGATCGCGTGGGTGGGCGCGCTCTCTCCGGTTGCGCGTCGAACGTCCTCCCCTTTAAGATGGCCCGGACGATCGGGAGTGGCGATGGCGCTCTATCACCTCCACGTCCGCAACATCGGCCGTGCCGACGGCCGCACCGCCGTGGCGGCCGCCGCCTACCGGGCCGGTGAGACCCTGTGGAACGAGGCCGAGGAGCGCCTGTCGGCCTTCGGCGGTCGTCGCGAGGTCCTGCACAACGAGATCCGGCTGCCGGCGGGTGCCCCGGCCTGGATGGGGGTTCGGGAAGACCTATGGAACGCCGTGGAGCGCGCCAATCTGCGCCGCGATGCCCGGCTCGCCAAGGAGATCGAGTTCGCCCTGCCGATCGAGCTCGGCGCCACGGAATGGCTCGCCATGGCGCGCCGGATGGCCGATGCCTACACGTCGCTGGGGCATGTGGTCGACCTGGCCATCCACACGGATTCCGTGCTGCGCAACCCCCACGTCCATCTCATGCTCGCCACCAATGCGGTCGGCGAGAATGGGTTCGGCCGCAAGCTGCGCGATGCCGACAAGAAGGTCTTCGTCACCGTCGCCCGCAAACTCTGGGCGGCCGTCGCCAACGACGCCCTGAAGCGGGCAGGGGCCGCGGCAACGGTCGACCACCGCAGCCACCAGGCCCGCGGCATCGCGCATGAGCCGGGCCGGCACCGGGGACCTGATCAGGCGGAGCGGCGCAGCGATCGATGGGAGAGCGAGGCCATGCGAACGATCACCGACATGTGGCGCTGGGGGTTGAACAGCTTCGAGCAGGAGGTTTACGCCGAGAAGCTGGCCGACCTGGCGGAGAAGCGTCGCTATCCCGAGCTGGCGCGGGAGGACTGGCCGCCGATCCCGGCGCGCTATCCCGGTGATCTCAAGTCGGCCGCCGCCATGCAGCACCATGCTTTCTGGCACGACGTCCAGACGGAAGCCCGGTCGCGGGCGTTCCAGCGCGAGCCCGAGGATGCCCATCGCCTCTATGGCCGACCGGACCGGGACGAGCCATCGCCGCTCATCGAGCGCTCGCCGATGCCCGGGAGCCCTCGCGGGTCAGAGGAGGAGCAGGTCCGAGCGTTGGCTGAGCGCGACACCCTGGCTTCCATCCACTCCCTCGAAGACGCCATGCCGAGCTACCACGCCCTGTTCGACGCGCTGCAGGAGCGTATGGCCGCCGACGGATTCAGGACCGACGGGCCGCTCAGCGACTGGAGCCGGATCGAGGCGTCATCCCAGCGCTTCGCCGCCGAGCTCGCCAAGGCGCGGGCGCTCGATGCCGAAAACCGCATCCTCGCCGACCAATGGCGGGCGCGGGAGCGATCTATTGCCTCGCGCGACGAGCCGGTCCGGGGCCAGGAGGGCCGGGCCATGCCGGCGGTGGAGCGTGATGAGCCGCGGCACGGCGGCGACCGCGACCCGGAACCCGAGCGGGAGGTCCGGGACCAGGACGGGGAGGGTGCCCGCCGGCCGATCGAACCGCAGCGCCAGGAGGAGGACTTTCTCGACTGGCGGCGGGCGCCAGTCGTCGAAGCCGAGCGCAACATGCCGATCCAGGCCGAGATCGACTACCTCGATTGGCTGGACCTGCGGGCGAGCGCCCCCGACGACCGGCGTGCCCAGTTGGAGCGGGAGCTGGAACGCAGCCGGGAGATCGAGCGCGAAGAGGACAGGGACCGCTGAGACGATCCTTCCGCCGGAACGTATACACTTCGCGCCCTGACCCTTGCCGAAAATCCTAGCGGGTCCGGGCCGGCAATGAGGCCCGGCGGGGGCCGCGAGCACGGCGCCGGCGGGGAGCACGGGGCAGGGGAGGGTCGCCGTCAAAACGGTGCCCCGCCCCATTCGATACGCAGCTCGTGGCCGACGAGCTGGCGACCGTTCGGATCGGCGGCGACGTACTGCTGCCAGGTGGCGGAGGCGCCGCCGTCGGTGAGGAACTTCACCGCGGCGCGCGCGGCGACCGTGCCGCGCAGGTCGACCGGCAAGGCCGGTCGGATCACCACTTGGTCGAACCCCGAGGCGGCGGCGAGGGTCACCGCCTGGCGGACGGCATCGAGCCCGAGCAGGGCGTCCGCCGCCCGCTCGCGGGCCTCGGCCGCGAGGGCGCGGACGCCTTCCACGTAGGGCGGAACAGGGGTTTTCACGCCGCCGCCTTTCGGGGCGCCCGGCGCGGCCCGAGATAGGCGTCGGTCACGTCGATGCGGTTGTGACCCAGCTCTCGGCTGACCGTGAGCCGGGCCGCATCCAGGCGGGCCTGTTCGGCCCGCGTCAGACCGTCATGGGTCGGGCCACCGGCCGCCGGGCAGGGGAAGCCCGACAGGGCCTCATAGCGCCGCTGCGCATACCAGTGCCGGTGCTTGTGGACGTTGCGGATGCCCGCTTCCAGGGTGGCCTTCTCGAAGGCCTTGCGGAAGCTGATGAACGTATGCTGCGCCGGGATCAGCGAGCCGCCCCCGCAGACTTGGTGCAGCCGGTCGAGCAGGGCGCGCTGGTCGGCGTCGATGATCGGCACGTCGCGGGGGCGGCCGCCCTTGCACCAGGCGGGCGCCAGGGCGAGCCGGTCGCCCAGGTCGGCCCGTGCGGGCCGGAGCTTTAAACTTTCCTCGAGGCGAAGGCCGAAGGCCATTTGCAGGCGGATGGCGAGCTGCATCCGCTCAGGCAGCGCCCCCATCCGGTCGCCGCCGGTGGCCTCGGCGCGAGGCCCCTTGAAGGTCACCTTGTCGGCCAGGCCGAGCGCGCCGTTGTCGCGCGGGATCAGGCCGGGCTTTTGCACCTTCTCGGCCCACCAGCGCAGCCAACTCATGCGGTTCTTCATGGTGGCGTCGCTGATCCCCTCCGCCCGCCAGGTGCTGAGCAGCGCATCCACATGCTTGGGCTTGAGCGAACGGGCGTCGGGCAGGCGGTAGCCGAGATCGCGCAGCGCGCCCGCCATCATGGCGAGGCCTTGCGCCCGCTGGGCGCGGGTCATTTCCGAGCCGTCACGGTTGTGACGGCAGATGGTGCCGAGGCTGAACGCGAGATCGTCCAGGGGGCCTTCTTTCGTAAGCGTTGAGTGTTGATGGCTGACCATGAGCCCCGCAGGGCATCAGGGTCGCGCGCCGGAGCGCGCCTGAGAGCCGCGATCGGGGAACCCGCCCCGGACGGTCACGACCGGATCGTCACCCGGTCATGATGCGCAAGGCCGGAGCCGGTCGGTTGCCCGGCTGGGCTGCCTCTGCCGTGCCCGTGGGGCCGTGCGGTTGGCGTGGGATGCCGGAAGGGTCCGGCGAACGGATGCTGGTCATCTGCGATCCTCCTGGAAAACGGGTGCTGCCTCGCGGCACGGGTGTCACCTGCCGGTGTCGGTCGAGCACGCTCGAAGTGCTCGGCGGTCACTTTACGGCCACGGCCCAGCCGCCCCAACGGAGGCGCCCACGGAAGCAGCATCGACGTTGCAGGCCTGGCCTCCGCCCCCAGGCCGGAGCACGAACCCGCCGCCGTCACTACCGCCCCAGGAAGGCCGGTAGTGACGGCCGCTCGCGCTTGCCGTGTTCGCCGCGCAACACGCGGCGACGGGGGCTCAGCCGCCGCCCCCGCGCCCTGGCGGGGCAGGAATCGTCGCCCATCGGCGCCGAGGCCCTGACGGGCCGCAGCGGAGGGCCTGACGGCGCGGGTTGAAGCCCGCCCGTGTAAGAGCCTGGCACCGTGCTCGCACCCGTCCAGGGGCAAGACCTCCGCCTGGCGGCGGCCCTGCGGGGGACGGGCGCTGCGCGCGGCGCCCTGCTGAGGGTGTCGGGACGGGGAACGTCAGTGGCGCCCTACCGGACGCGTTCAGCGCCCCGCCGGGGCGCCGAACAGGGAACATGCCGACTTTCGATGGCCACAATGTATTGACAGTTGTGCTCCTTGAAGGCAGTGTCCGCGCTACTTATTGGGGGCAGCAGAGTGTATCGGGCAAAGCTCGACACTATAGGCATTGACCATCCGTTGCGAGCCAGACCGCAATTAGCGGAAGCTGCTGCCGCACAAAGATTCACGAGTCAACGTCTTCGACCCGAGGTGTTGACAGCGGATCTATACAACTCTAATATGCATATAAGATTCGAGCGGCGCAACCAGTTTTTATGCTGGCCGCGACGCCCATCACCTTTTATCCAGGTTTCATCAACCACCCACGTGATTGATGACTTTCCTGAGCAGCTCACAGATTTGCCTCTTCAGGCGCTGCTTGAGAGCAGCGGCACGCATGTTGCTTTTCGTGTGGAAGGCAAAGACGGCCCCTCCGATTTGGTTCAAAAGTTTCGCAATCTTGGGGAGCGTGCTCCACAAGATGCCAAGAGTTATGAACCACAGGAGTGCGTGCCCCGCTGTTTCGGCAGCGGCGAAGATCCACTCGGAGTGAGTTCCGAAGGTAACGACCTTCACCCACTCCGCCAGCAGATGCAGTCCTTCGGCAACCGCAAAGTTGCCTGCATAGATTGAGGGATTAATCATGGGGCCTCTCGTGGTTGTCCTTCAATGACGGCGATCGTGTTTAGAGGACACGGTCAGGTTGTCGAACAGTCCCCCGGCGGCATGCGCAAACATGTCGTTCGGGGGGCTTTTTTAGAAGTTGGGGATGGAAAAGCGCGAAAAATTCCACCACCAGAAGGGATGGCCCTTCTAACTCCTGGAGTTCCGCTCCAGGAGCGGTTGATGGCACTCCGCGGAACGGAGCGGGTACGTTTTTTAGAAGCTGGACCTTCGCGCCTTGTAACGATCTGACGCGGTTAACAGACGGTCAACCCAGTGACGCCTTCTTGTACTGGTATAAAAAATTAACTGTGATGAGGTTACTTATGCAAAAACGGCTTTCTCCACCTTCCAAGACCGATAAAAAAAAGCAAAAGTCGAGGAGGCTTGGCGTTTTTAAGACGCTTAGCGTTGAAAAAAGGCTGAATCCACAAAGTCTACGCAATGTAATTTATGAAATAATAAAATCAAGGTATGATGGATATCTTGAGGATGCATCTATCGATATCGACGCAGCTAGAGATTCTACAGTACAAAAAAGAAGAAAAACATTAATAAATGAACATGTTCTTTATCGAATAACAAATGATATTACCTCAATAAGATATGCCCATCTGGAGGGAATTGCATTAGCGTTGAATGTCCCTCTTTCATTAATTCTTTTGTACTCTAGAATCATATCTAATCAGAAAAATGATAAAAATCATGAGAACAAGCGTATTATAAATGCCTTCAAGGCAATAATAAATGATATTGATATGGCAATAAATAATAATGGTGTCAAAACTCATCAATTTAGTATTCAGGATTTCAACAGATGGGTAGATATATTTCAGAGAGAAAATCCTGCGCAAAAAGAAGAACAGCTTAGTTTGGAAATAAAAAGCAAATAGCGTTAATTCACCGCGTTTGCATCTTCGGCTTCTTTAATTGGATCGACGTATCGATCCTACGAAGGCGTTTTTGGTCAACCCGTTGGGGCATAATTTAAGAATTATGCTTGGGTTATATGCCGCTGATCTGAACTGAAAAAATCGGTGCACAATCCGAGTGCACAATTCGCTATCTATGGGCTGCGGTCGCGGCCGCTTCGCGGTAAGAACAAGGACGAGCAATCCGCACGATGGACACCTCCCCGCTCAGGGTGACGGTGCCATCGGTACCGTTTCGCTTTGAATCCATCGGCGCTGTCTGGAGAACATCCATGGCAGACCAGCCGGAATACCGCATCTATCCGGTCTCGGGCCTCACCGATCGCGACATCGGCGCCGCCTGGCCGAACCGGGACGGCGAGGGCTACGGGATCAGCCTGCGCCACCTCCCCGCCGCCGGGCAGTTCGCGATGCGCCACACGCATCTCGACAATGACGATCCGGAGCGCTGGGTCTTCGACGAGGATGAGCGATCCTTCGCCTTCTACCTCTATGAAACCCAGAAGCCGCCGGACGGACGCGGTGACACCAGTTGGAGCCGTATCGGCCGGGCCTACCGGCACCAGGACGGCCACGGCTTCATGGTGTTCATCGACCTGTGGCCGGACATCCGCGACCCGGACCGGGGCATCATGCTCCGCACGCCGAAGGAAGCCCGCAAGGTTCCGCCGGCGCGTTCCGCGAAATCGCCCGCCCCTCGGGGCCAGACCAGGGCCGGCAGCCGGGCGAGCGGGCGGCGGTGATGTGGCAATCGATCTTTGAAGGCCCCTTCCCCGGGGCCTTCATCGCGTTCCGGTGGATCATCCCCGAGAAGCGGCGGTGGACGCGCGGCCGGGCGCCCCGCCTGTCAGGCGGTCGCGACCTTCGGGGGCCGCCCACGCCTGGGCTTTGGCGCGGGTTCCGGTTCCGGTGGTGGTGGCGGGGGTGGCGGTTCCACCTTCTTGCGACCGAGGCCGGTTGACTTGGCGAGTTTGGAGCGCTCGGCGGCATAGTCCGGGGCGACCATCGGATAGTCGGCGGGCAGACCCCACTTGGCGCGGTAGGCATCCGGGGTCAGGCCGTAATAGGTCAGCAGATGCCGCTTTAGCGACCGGAACTTCAGGCCGTTCTCCAGGCAGATGATATGCGTCCCCGTGATCGACTTCCGGATCGGGACCGCCGGCACCAAAGCGGGCTCGGCCGGGACAGCCGCGGCCTTGCCGTCGGCGGCTTCCTGCAAGGCATTGTGGACCGTGCCGATCAGTTCGGCGATGTCGGGCACCGCCACCGGGTTCCGGGTTGCATAAGCGGTCACGATGCCGGCGGCGAGGATCACCAGGTCATGCGGCTCTGTCGTCACGTCGGTGGACCTCTCTGAGATATCTCCGGGCGCCGACTGTGCCGGAAGGCTCTGCGAACGCAAGCCATTCCGCGGGCCGCCATGCACTGCCGATGTGTTTCCGGGATCCGGCCGGGTGGCGGCGGGGCCATGGGATCGCCGCCCCGTTCGGGGCTGCGCTTGCGGACCACCGCGCCGCCGGCGCCACGATGGCCGGGATGGCTGCCCGCCTTTTGCACCCGGGCGCCCGAGGCCAGGGAGAGCCCTGCCCTGTTCCTCGTTCGTCGGAGCCCGTCACGAGGGTCGGGCGGGTATTCGAGGACGTTTGTGGTCTCCCGTTGGCACCGTCCACCCCCGCGGCCGGGACGGTCGGGGTGTTGCGCCGGGTCCTGCCGCCGGTCAATCGGCTGCCCGCTCCATTCGCGTACCGCTCCCGTGTGGCCGATGACCGTCGGATGCCGTGGGGCTCAGTCCGCGCGGCGCGAGGAACTCCCGACCGGCCGCGAAGGGCGTGGCCGGCGAAAACCAAACGGGAGAACCCAAATGAAACGTCCCCAGAAGAACACCCGCCCGAGCCATGCGGTCTATACCGTCGAAGGCCAGGGGGAGAGCTCCTACTGGACCAAGATCGGCGCCGCCTGGGCGCACGAGAACGGCGAGGGCTTCAACATCCAGCTGACCGCGCTGCCGCTCGACGGCCGCCTGGTGGTCCGCAAGCCCAAGCCTAAAACCGATGGGGAGGCGGCCTAATGGCCGCCCCCACTGCGGCCCGGGAATACCGGGTCACCCTCTACGAGTGGGACGTCTGGGACGTCATCGTGGAGGCGGCATCGGAGGCTGAGGCCATCGCCCAAGCGGCTGCCCTCTACCGTGAGCACGGCACCGCTGCCTTCATCCACCACGACTGCGGCGACGACGGCTTTGCCGCCGACCCATACGACCGGGAGTGCGGCCGATGACCACGCAACGCTATCTGGTGAGCCTGCTGGTCGGCCGTGAACTGACGCGCGTGGTCGATGCCCACACGCCGGAGCTGGCCGAGGAGATCGCTACCTTCCTGTTCCGGGAGTTCGGCGCGAAGCAGTTCGACGCCGACGACGAGGACATCGTCGACATCAGCTCCAAGGATATCAGCGTAGCGCCGGAGGGGGGCCAATGAGGCCCCTCCCCTCCCGGCCGCGCAATACGGTCCTGCACGGTGACTGCACCCGGATCATGCCACGGCTGGCGCCGGCATCGGTGGATTTCATCCTGACCGACCCGCCCTATCTCTGCCGGTACCAAGACCGGTCAGGCCGGCGCGTCGCCAACGACGACAATGCCCGCTGGCTGAAGCCTGCCTCGGCCGAGATGTTCCGGCTCCTGAAACCCGACAGTCTGGCGATCAGCTTCTACGGCTGGCATCAGGCCGATCTGTTCATCGCGGCCTGGCGCGAGGCCGGGTTCCGGCTCGCCGGGCACCTGGTGTTCGCCAAGCCCTATGCCTCGTCGACGCGCTTCCTCGAGCATCGTCACGAGCAGGCCTACCTGCTCGCCAAAGGCGACCCGGCGGTCCCGCCGGCGCCGATCGGCGACGTGCTGGATTGGCGCTACACCGGCAACCGGCTGCATCCGACCGAGAAGCCGCTGTCCATCCTGGAACCGCTGATCAGGACCTTCTGCCCGGCCGGAGGCCTGGTGCTCGACCCGTTCTGCGGTTCGGGCTCGACGCTGGTCGCGGCAACCAAGCATGGCCGCGACTTCCTCGGCATCGAGCTGGAATACCGCCATTGGCGGACCGCCCGGAGCCAGGTGGCCGAAGATCGGGCGGCGTGATGCATCTCAGATCCGCGATAAGCCCCTGCGGGGGCTTTTCGTGTTTTGAGCCCCTGCCCTTCGGCTCGTGCCCAAAAGGCGCCCTGCGGGCGTTCTGCGGAGCCCCGGCGGCGGGGGCAGTCGGTCCCGCGCCTCGCCGTGCCGGCGACCGCTATGCTGGCGCTCCTGCGGCTGCCCGTTTTCCACCGGCGGGGCAGGCGAATGGCCGGCGCAGTACCCGCCCCGGCTGATGCGCCGTTGTCGCTTGGGTGGCCGCCCACGGCCGATAAGACGGTCGCTCTGACCTAAAAGGGGAACTAGGCCGCTGGCCACCCCCTGCCCGGTCCGACCGTCGAACGGGGCACCAGAGCGACAAGTCCCCTTCTCCATCTCGTTGGCAGATCCGCCACAAGACCGGCAATAAAACCGGCAGAGCTACGGCTTCGGGTCGCTATTAACACTCTGAAATGAATATATAAATTCCCATCACGAGGCGCGGCAAAGGTGGCGGCTGTACCTGTAGTCCCCCGTCACCGTTCATCCTCCACCGGTGCACCACGGTAGAGCGCTTCGTAGTCCCGCCCACCGTAGAACACATTCGTGATGCGCACGCGGTCCGCCTCAACTTTGTAGGCAATCACAGCGGATTTCTCGAAGGGGACCGTGCGCAGGCCGGGTTCGAGGTCATCGCGCGGCCGACCGCCGAGGGGAACATTGCCGATCCGCTCGCAGCGGTCCCGTATCCGCCGTACGAAGCCGCGGGCAATAGCCCTGCTTCGGCTCAGGTCGAGCACCCATCGGTAGATCTGGAGGAGGTCAGCTTCGGATTCCGGGCGGTAGGAGACCTTAAGACGCCGCATTGCCGAATTCTTTGTCGATCTCGTCGAAGGCCTGCTCCAGGCGGGCGTCCAGTTCCTCGCCGGTCAGGTCCGGACGCGGATCGTCGAGCGAGCGCTGGACGCGGGCGCGGATGGCGATCAGGCGTTCGGCGTCTTCGAGCCGCTGGCGCTGCCAGACCCTGACGGCATCGCGGAGCGCCTCGCTGGTCGAGGCGAACTCGCCGGCTTCGACACTCTCACGAATGGCCCTCACCATCTCCGGCGGCATGGTGATGCTGATCTTCTCGGCAGTCTGCATGTCTGTGTCTTTCATGGGATCTTATAGACGGTAGCATAAAATCCGACCTGACACATCCGAAAATGTTCATTTTTTGTTCGGATTCTGCAGCGGCGAAGGCGTTGTCTCCGACACTCATTGCGATAAAAAATCGCCGCAAAATAGATTGTAAACTCAAAAATCCAATCGTAGGCTGCGGGAGGAAAAGTGAAAGCAGGAGAAATGTCATGCAGCCTGTAAGCCAGCCGGTACAGCAGTCGGGTGACGAATCCCTCAAAGTTGCGGTGCTTCGAACCCAGTCTGCCAATCCCGCAATCCAGCGTCTGCGTAGTCGTGTCTTGGCGCAAGCCGACGCCAGCGAGGTCATTACCAGCTACGATCGGATGCATCATCGGCACAATCGTTCTTGAGCGAATATTTTGTGTTGTCTCGGATCACCTCGTTCCTGGTCAAGATCGCTTCGCGATGCAATCTCGATTGCAATTACTGCTACGTGTATCACCATGCCGATCAGGGCTGGCGCGTTATGCCTAAGACGATGACGGCTGAGGTGCGGAGCGCTTTCGCATCTCGGCTTTCCGCTTACGCGAAAGAAGCTGCTCTGAAGCGCGCTCTTGTCGTCTTTCACGGCGGCGAGCCGTTGCTGGCCGGCGTGAATGCTATTGTGGATTTCGCCGACGAGCTGCGCGCTGCGGTAGGGCCAACGGTCAAACTCGATCTAGCGATGCAGACCAATGGCCTGTTGCTCACCGATACCACGCTTGATGCGCTGGAGGCGGCGGACATCTCTGTTTCGCTCAGCCTGGATGGTCCTCGCGTGGCCAATGATCTTCACCGGACAAGCCGTAAAGGTCGGTCAAGCTTCGACCGCGTCATGTCCGCCTATCACTTACTTCAGCGGCGAAAGTCCATTTTTGCCGGTGTAATCGCTGTCATCGACCCATCGATCGCTCCTGACCAACTACTCGTGTTCTTTGATCAGCTGAAGCCTCCCAAGCTTGATTTCCTTCTTCCTGATGCGCACCATCGCCGTCCACCGCCAGGGCGCGAACAAAATCCTTCACAATACAAAGAATGGCTGATCCGGGCGTTTGATCTTTGGTTCGATCGTTATTCCCATTTGCCGGTACGAACGTTTGAGGCGCTGCTCGATGGCGTTGCTGGCCTACCGTCCGGTACTGACGCCTTTGGCTTCGGTGACGTTAATCTCTTATCGATCGAGACAGACGGCAGCTACCACGATCTGGACGTTCTCAAGATCGTGCGTGATGGGGCGACCGCCCTATCCGGAACGGTTTTTGAGTCGGCAATATTAACGGTCGCGGCCTCGCCTGGGCTCGAAGCCCACAGGGCGCTGTTGCGCAAAGACGGCCTCAGCGACAAGTGCCTCAGCTGTACGGTGGTGGAAGTATGCGGCGGCGGATCCGTTCCACATCGTTATGACGGCGACGGATTCAAGAACCCGTCGGTCTATTGCGACGAACTGTTCTCTCTGATCTCTCATGTAAAGGCGCGCCTCGCTGACAGTGTAGTTGCAGGTCCAGAGGATCTAAGTTCCCGACTACCCGCAGATTTCGACTTGACACGATTCGAATTAGCGGAGACTTCGGCTCCCGCCATGCAGATGCTGATCGACGACGCGCGCTCGACCTATCTCACTGCCTTCCGCTCCGCTCTCGAACATGCTTCACGGCTTCGTGGTCTTGCTGCGGCCGCTGTGAGGATCGTCGAGCGGGGCGAAGAAGTGCTCGCTCGGCTCGCGATCGAACCTGGCGTCATCGCCTGGACGAAGGCCATGCTTGCTGATGCAGCAGGTTCAGTAGTGCACGATGTTGACGGCAAGCCCCTTCATGCTGACGCTGAGTACTTGACCGCGCTGGCTAGCCGACCAGAGAGCGTTGGAGTGGCGCTTGCGGTCGCAGAGAACGACCCATGGCTGCGCGCGCCTTTTGGCGGCCAGATCGAGTTCGAGCCGCAGATACTTGCAGCGACGGCCACGCCGTTGGTCCATGAAGCGCTCGAGATTGTGCGAGGGTGGCGGCCGGCGCTCGCCGACGAACTGATGGGCGCCTGTCGAGCCGTGCAGTTCGTTCGCGATCCGTCAGCGGATCCAGCGAAGATTGTTTCCTTTAGCGACGACTCAGTTCCCGGAGCCCTGTTCGTGTCGGTGTCGCAGGGCAACCGCCTGATCGATGCCTACGATCTCGCGGATTCGCTCATCCATGAACACCGTCATCAGAAGCTATACCTGCTGGAACGTTTTGGTCCGACGGTCAGCCCCACAGCTCCCCGGGTCGTCTCGCCATGGCGAGCAGATCTAAGGCCACCTTCGGGCCTCCTGCATGCCGTCTTTGTGTTCGTCGAACTCAGGCGATTCTGGACCCACGTCCTCGAAGCTGGCCCTCCACATATGCGGAAACGTGCATTCAACCAGATCAAGGACACTGACCGTAACCTTGGGCTTGGCTTCGCCACGCTGCGAACGTGTAGCATGACCCCGCTGGGCGAAGCTTTGATCAGGGCGCTGGACGTGGCCACACGTCAAGAATTTGGAGCAGCCTGAGGCCATGCAGGTCGCGCTTGATCGCTTACCCGACGACGACGCGCGGCGTCATGCAATCCTCCGGGACTATTTTTGCGATAAGGATGCCTCGGTGGTGCGGACGCCTGATAGCTGGTCGCTGACACTTTCCTGGCCCGGGGCTCCCGAACGACATATTGACCCAGATCTGGACGTCGGGCTGGATTGGTGGGGCGGTATTAGGCGCGAAGACATGGCGCTGGCTTGGCGCCGCGATGGGAGGCTGTTGCGATGCCTTTACGACAGCTGGACGCTTGCAAGTTGGGCGCATTGGCTCGAGCGACGCGGGCCTAACGCACTCGAAGCGGTCGTCATCCTCCATGTGGACGATCATCGTGACCTTGGATCGCCGCGCCTTGTCGACGAGGGGTCTACGTGGCGTGACCTTATCTCTGGCCGGGAGTGTGATCTGCGGGTTCCGACATCAATCATCGCGGCGATCGAGAGTGGTGCGATCGGAATGGGAAGCTTCATGACACCGTTTTTAGCGGTCGCGCCGCGTGCAGAGGTTCGGCACCTTTGCCAGCCTCCAAAGGCACTGCGAACGCAGGATTTCGAGATTCGACGCACTACCAAGCCCGACGATCTGTTGGAACCAGGCGCGCCACGACTGGACGTTGAACTCTTACTGGTCGCCCCGAGCTTAGGACCCGGGCAATATAGAATGACCCCGTCGATCGATGATTGGCTCTCCGGCATCGACGGGCGTCCAATCCTTCTGCATGTGGACATGGATTACTTCTGCAATCGCTTTGACGGCGACAGTGACTGGGCTTCCCGTGCCGAGCGGCTGGATCCGTCTCCAGAGGTGATCCATCGTAGGATCGATGACATCGTCGAAGCCTTAAACGCTCACGGGGTTGTTGAGCAGATCGAGGATGTCGTCGTTGCGTTTTCTCCGGGCTTCTTCCCGGCAAAGCTGTGGAGCCAAGCGGATGAAAGACTGACGCGAGGCCTAAGGCTCGATGGCAAACGTGCTGGCTGACCACCGAATGTCCGCTACAAAACAACCACGAAAGCGGCGGGATGCTGAGCGCCTAAAGCGAAGCAAGACACGAGTGAAGCGTGAGCCGGTTTCGGCGGGCAAAGTCTATCTGGTTCCGATGAGGGGCACAAAAGGGCGCGGCGGTGGTTCCGACGGAGAGGCTTGGCGCATCGAACACGATGGCCAAAGAGCTGGCCAAGTCTTCATTAATCTAGTCGTTTTGCCGCCAATTGGGCCCCACGCTTCGATTCAAATTTACCTGAATAAGCCGAGCCAAGGGCGTGGTATCGGCCGGATCGGCTATGCGCTGGCATGTGCTGCAAGCCGATACGACATAATCTACGCTCACATGCGGAAATCAAACTTGGCCTCGGTTCGAGCCGCGATCGCTGCCGGCTTTGTTGATGAGACTCCTGCGGGAGAGCAACAGAAGGTCATGGTCTGGCGGCGGACGTCAGCCCCGTCGCCAACCGCGGCTAGTGGATGAGGACTGTCATTCGTCGCGGAGGGTAGGAAAGAGATCCGTGATGTTGACAGCGATCGTCATTCCTTGCCTGAACGAGCAGGTAGACATCCCGGCTGCGGCGCACTCGCTAGGCTTTGGCGTTGGCATCGCCGCTACGCCTGATGACACGCTGCTTGTACTTGTCGACAACGGGTCAACGGACGGTACGCTCCGAGCGCTGGCAGCGATTAAGCGGGCGTCGCGCGCCGGCGCTGTCGCCGTCGTGCAAGAACGAGAACGGGGTTACGTACCACCGCGAGCGAAGGGGGTAGAGGTCGTCGCGCGCATTGCGAGAACGCGAGGCATCGCAGCATCCGAGGTGCTCATCCTCCAAGGCGACGCCGACACGCGCTACCATGGAGGATACGTCGACGCGTTCCGCAACGCGGCGGGCGCAGCAAGACGGCCAGCGCTATTTGAGGGCCTAGCGCATCCGCCGCACCGATTTCTTAGGGAACATCCTGGATATCAGCAACTTGCAGACGCTGTAGACAAAGAGATGGCGCCGTTCCTGGTCGACGACGAGTTCGACGTCATCGTCGACGACAAAGTCTGCGGATATTCTCTCGCAAACTATCGTAAATGGGGTGGGCACAGGCGCGACTATAGGTCGAGTGGCAAAGAGATCTATGCCGAAACGTCACGACTGCTTCTGCGCGCGAAGCGCGCCGGTGCTGAGCATGTTCGTGTTGTCGGTGCTGTGGCAACGCCTTCACGCCGCAAGATCCTGAGAAATCCGATTCGCCATTTCGCAACAGCAGGATTCCCGCGCGAGGAGGCTTGGTGGCGAGCATGGAGCAGTCGGTATGAAGGACCCCGCGAGCTCTCCGCCTTTGAGCAGCAAGACGCGCGCACCGTCCTCAATTCAGCAATCAAAGCGCGCATGACTCATTTGCTTGCCTTGATGTCGGCATTGCCGCTGATGGTCGCGGGACCGGTGGAGATCGCCGAGGCTAAGCGCAATGAGCGTCTACACCCTTTGGTAGATCGCTTCCTGATTGACATGGCGGCTCGGCCTACTTCTTTTGATGTCCCCATTCTCTTCGATCTCGTGCTAGGTGCGGTCGATGCTTGGCAGGATTGGAACTCTGATACACGCATTCTCCTGCCCGTCGGTCATCAGCCGCAATGATGACAGACCCATCGCTGTACCCTCGTTGTCGCTTAAGGTTGGCCAACTGGCCGAGTGCCGCACGGGCGGCCGCAGCTGAGGGGTAGGCATCCGCCCTAACCCGCCCTTGCCGGCCAATCCTTCCCCATTCCCGGACCAGAACCCATTGGCCGAAAAGATCCCGCTCGACGCCGAGAACATAGAAGCGGTGCATGTTTCGCTCCGGTTCGACCCGGCGCAGGCAGAGCCGTTTAGCCGACGGACTCGTGACGCCATCCAGCCATTCCAAGAGGTCAAGCTGCACCGCCGGCATCAGGCCCTCCCCCATTCGATCCCGAGCTGAGATGGCGGTAGAGCGTGCCCCGCGACACGCCGAAGCGCTTCGCCACCTCGGCGGCGGTGACATCCTCTACCTTGAGCATGGCCCGCGCCGCGGCCACGTCCTTGGGCGTCATCTGCTTCGGCCGCCCACCCTTGCGGCCACGCCGGCGCGCCTCGGCGAGGCCTGCTTTCGTGCGTTCGCGGATCAACGCCCGTTCGAACTCGGCAATGGCGCCGAGGACATGGAAGACCAGCATGCCTCCCGGAGAGGCCGTGTCGATGGCGTCGGTCAGCGAGACGAAGCCGATACCCCTGCCCTTCAGCATCTCGGCGG
>NZ_JAHHZF010000021.1 GCF_018729455.1 Prosthecodimorpha staleyi
GCCGCAACAGGCTCCGAAGCTGCGGTCCGGATACGGGCCGATCCGGCCGGCCGCCAGACCGACCCCCTCATCCGCCCGTCGGGCACCTTCTCCCCCCACGGGGGGAGAAGGGTTTAACCCGTTGAGAGAACGCAGAAAACATCGCCCCCGACCCGCGGCTCCTTCCCCTTCTCCCCCTTGGGGGGGAGAAGGTCGCCGAAGGCGGGATGAGGGGGCCGATGCCGCAACAGGCTCCGAAGCTGCGGTCCGGATACGGGCCGATCCGGCCGGCCGCCAGACCGACCCCCTCATCCGCCCTTCGGGCACCTTCTCCCCCCACGGGGGGAGAAGGGTTTAACCCGTTTAGAGATCGCAGGATTCATCGCCCCCGACCCGCGGCTCCTTCCCCTTCTCCCCCCACGGGGGGAGAAGGGGTTAACCCCTTGAGAGATTGCAGAAACATCGCCCCGGATCCGGCGGCTCCATCCCCTTCTCCCCCCAAGGGCGGAGAAGGGAGATAACCCGTTCAAGGATCGTACAAACCCGCCTCCGATCCTTCCGCCCCGCCGCCAAGGGGGAAAAGGGGATTGATCCGCCGATCGGGGATACGGACCTGTCGCAGGTCCGGTCCCCAGGAGCCCTGATCTGCAACCCGGGGCCGGGCGGTCCGCTGAGGCAGGTGCGGCGGGCGCGTCAGGCGCGGGTGGGCGTCGCCGGGGCGGCGGGGCGGCCGAAGGTGTTGAGGTCGAGGGCGACCAGGCGCGGGGCGGTGCGGGAGACGGCGGCCACGACCGCGAGGGTCACGACGCCGCCGGCCCAGACGGCGCGGGCCGGGCCGAGCCAGGCGGCGGCGAGGCCGCTTTCGACGGCGCCGAGTTCGTTGGACGAACCGATGAACACCATCCGGACCGCAGCGATGCGGCCGCGCAGATGCTCGGGCGATGCGAGCCGGACGATCGACTGGCGGATGACCACGCTCATGCCGTCGCACAGGCCGGAGACGAACAGGGCGGCCAGCGACAGGAGGAAGCTCTCCGACAGGCCGAACACGATCATCGAGAGGCCGAAGCCGGCGATGATGCCGTGCAGGGCCAGGCCGGCATGGGCCTTGGGCAGAAAGCGGGTCGCGGCCAGGGCGGCGGTCAGCGAGCCGGCCGCGGCGGCGGCGCGCAGAACCCCGAAGCCGGTCGGGCCGACCTGCAGGATGTCGGTGGCGAAGACCGGCAGCAGGGCCGCCGCGCCGCCGAAGAAGACGGCGAAGAGATCGAGCGCCATCGAGCCGACCAGGACCTGGTTGCCGAACACGAAGGCGATGCCCTCGCGGATCGCCGTGACGGCGCCGACCGGGCGGGCGGGTCTCTCGGGCGTCGGCTTCGGCGCGATGCCGAACGAGACGGCGCCGAGCACCAGGGCGAACAGGCCGGCCAGGACCGCATAGGCGGCGGAGGGGCCGGCGGCGGCCCAGACGAAACCCATCGCCGCCGGACCGACGATGTCGGCGGAGCGGTTGGCCATCGCGATAGTGGGAATGCCGGCGAAGATCTGCTCGACCGGCAGCACCTGCGCTTCCAACCCGGTCGTCGCCGGGGTCTGGAAGGCCTTGACCGAGGCGGCCATGAAGGCGACGGCGAGCAGGAAGGCGAGCGTCGGGCCGGCCGCCGAGGCGAGCGCCAGCCCTCCCGCCAGCAGGGTCAGGGCGGCCGCGCAGGCGATCACAATCAGGCGCCGGTTCAGGATGTCGGCGAGATGCCCGCCATAGAGCACCAGCGTGATGCCCGGCAGGGCCTCGGCGAGGCCGAGTGCGGCCAGATCGAGCGGTTCCTTGCGCAGCGCATAGACCTGGTAGCCGAGCAGCACCAGAAGCGCGGAAGCCGCAAAGCGCTGCACCGTCACCGAGGCGAGATAGAACCGGAATTCGCGGTTGGCCCAGATGCCCTGCATGTCGCGTCCCGTCTCGTCCCGCCCCGACGCAGCGATGGTTCTGCGTCCCGGCGGTTTGTGTCGCACCTAACCATCCGGTCGACCACCCCGCCGCCGGCATGGTGGCGATGTGGCAATGAAGGACCGCATGGCGGTTCGGCGGGAGGCCGCGGCCGTCCGTCCGTATAGACGGCGGCCGGGGCCTGGAAGCGGGCCATTCCGATCCCGCCTCGGGGCCTCACACCGCGGCGAGCTTGTTCAGGTCCTCGGCAAGACGGCGCGCGAGTTGGCCGGCGGGCGGCGACAGGTCGCGCTGGCTGGGGACGACCAGGCCGAGCTTCAGGGTGTTGATGGCCGGGGAATTGAGCGGCCGCCAGGCGATATCGCCGAGCTCGATCTCGTGCAGGAAACCGAGCCTTGTGAAGAAGGCGAGCCCCATATTGAGCATGATGGCGAGCTTCAGCATCTGGATCGAGTTCGACTGGATCATCGGCTTCAGCTGGCTCTTGAAGGTGGCGAAGGCAGCATCGACATCGGCCCCGCGCGGCAGCGGACCCGACTGGGTCAGGATCGGGTAGCGCGTCACCTCGTCGAAATCGACCGACAGGCGCGAGGCGAGCGGGTGGTCGGCGCGCATGACGACGCCGATCGGCGCGGAGACCTCGGTCAGGTAGCGCAGCGAGGCGGGCAGGTGGCCGACGAAGGTGAAGCCGATGTCGATCTCGCCGCCGGCCACCATCGCGGTGACCTCCGGCGGCTGGACCGCCAGCACCGTGTAGGTGACGGCCGGGAAATCGACCCGGAACCGGTCGATGGCACGGGGCAGGAAGTCGACCAGCAGCGAATCGACCGCCGCGATGCCGATATGGCCGGAGCGGGCGGCCTTCAGCCCGTCGATGGCGACACGGACGCGGTCGAAATCGTGCAGCGTGTCGGCGACGTGGCGCAGCAGCAATTCGCCGGCGACCGTCAGGCGCATGCCGGAGGGCAAACGGTCGAACAGCGGCGTGCCGAGATCGGCCTCCAGGTTCAGGATCTGCCGGTTGAGCGCGCTCGCCGCGACGTTGAGCGCGGCGGCGGCCTTGCGCACCGAGCCGACCCGCGTCACCTCCCGGAAGTAATAGAGCGCGGCGGCATGGAGCATCGGCGGACGGATCCCGGGGCGGTGGCGACCGCCCCATTTGAGGGCAAGTTCAGCGCCCCTTCCAGACCGGCTTGCGCTTCTCCACGAAGGCGCGCACGCCCTCGTTGGAATCTTCCGATTGCAGCGCCTCGACCAGGGCCGGCAGCCGCAGCGCCTGCGCCTCGGCGGCCGAAAGATGGGCGGAGCGCCGCACGACCTGCTTGATGGCGCGCACCGACAGCGGCGCGCAGGCGAGGATATCGGCGAGCCAGCGCTCCACGGCGGCGTCGAGTTCGGCGCGCGGGGCGACCTCGTTGACGATGCCGAGCGCCAGCGCTTCCGGCGCCTTGATGCGGCGGCCGGTCAGCATCAGCCCCATGGCGGCGCGGAACGGGATTTGCCGCTGCAGGAGCGTCATGCCGCCGTCGAGCGGCAGCCGCCCGACCCGGGCCTCGGGCAGCGAGAAGGTCGCCTCCTCGGCGGCCACGACGATGTCGCAGCCGAGCACCATCTCGAAGCCGCCGCCGGCGGCATGGCCGTTGACCCGGGCGATCACCGGCACGTCGAGGCTCTGGCGCAGCGCGATGCCGCCGAAACCGTTCGGCCGCGCCATCGCCCAGTATTCGAGTCCGGAGGCGCCGCTGCCGCCCTTCATGTCGGCGCCAGTCGAGAAGGCCCGGTCGCCGGCCCCGGTCAGTACCACGGCGCGCACGTCCCGGTCGGCCTCGATCGCGGACCAGATGCGGTCCAACTCCCGCTCGGAGGCCGCGTCGATCGCGTTCAGCACCTCCGGCCGGTCGATGGTGACGCGGGCGACATGGTCGGTGACCTCGAAATGGATCGGCATGCTGGTTCCTTCGAAGATCCGTCGAACGGATTCGAACGGCAGCGGGAAAATTGCAACCGGCCGGCGCCTCGGCGGCGCGCGGCGCCTACTCCGCCGCCCGCGCGGCGCCGAGGCCGATCTCGGCCAGGACTTCGGCGGTATGCCGGCCGAGATCGGCCGGGGGTATCCGGATGGCCACCGGCGCGGCCTCCATGTGGACCGGCGAGCCGACCACGCGGACGCGCTCCTTTTCGCCGTCGACCTCCAGGACCATACCGTTGATGGCGGTCTGCTCGTCGTCGAGCGCCTCGGCGAGCGAGCGCACCGGCGCGCACAGGAGGTCCTGCGCCTCCAGCCGTTCGAGCCAATGAGCGGTCGTCTCGGCGGCGAAGCGTTCCCGGAAGATGGCATGCAGGGCCGGCTTGTTGGCGACCTGGTCGGCATGGGCGGCGAAGCGCGGGTCGGTCGAAAGATCGTCGATCTCCAGGGCCCGGGAGATGTCGGCGAGCGGATTGGCCTTGAACGCGCCGACCAGCACCACGGCGCCGTCGCGGGTCGGGAAGACGCCGGACAGCGGCATCGCGCCCCAGTTCACCTCGCGCCCGCGCATCATGTGGGCGGCGGCCTCCTGGGTCTGAGCGGCCAGCATGGAATCGAGCAGGGAGACGCTGATCCGCTGCCCCTTGCCGGTCTTCGCCCGCTGCAGCAGCGCGAGCAGCACGCCCTGCACCAGATGCATGCCGGCCGAATAGTCGGCGAAGGTGGTCGAATGGATGGCGAGCGGCAGATGCGGGTCGGCGCGCCGATGCATCACGCCCGACATGGCCTGGGCCAGCACGTCCTGGCCGCCCTTGTGGGCATAGGGTCCGGTCAGCCCGAAGCCGGTGCCGACCGCATAGATCAGCCGCGGATTGAGCCTGGCCATGTCCTCGTAACCGAAGCCGAGCCGCTCCATCACGCCGGCGCGGAAGTTGTTGACGACCACGTCGGCGGTCGCGACCAGCCGCAGCACCGCCTCGCGGCCCTCCGGGCTGCGGGTATCGAGCACAATCGAGCGCTTGTTGCGGTTGAGCGAGCAGTAGACCGGGCCGAGCAGGCCGGCCGGATCGTTCGGGAAGGCGGTGCGGGACAGGTCCCCGGTGCCGGGCTTCTCGATCTTGATCACGTCGGCGCCGTAGTCGGCCAGCATCTGGGTCGCAACCGGCCCCATCATGACCTGGGTGAAGTCGATGACGCGGATGCCGGAGAGCGGAAGATCGTCGGGCATGCTCACGCGGCCGTCTCCATGATGCGCGCATTGGCCGAGGGGATGTCGCCCGGATCGCCACCCTGGGCGCGGACGCGGGCGCAGATCGCCGCCGGGTCGACCTTGCGCGGGCTGATGCCGCCGGAAACGGCGAGCGCCGCGGCGACGCCGGCCGACTGGCCCATCGACATGCAGGGCGGGATCTCGCGCGACAGCTTCTGGGCGGATTCGGTCGCCGAATAGTGCCGGCCGGCGACCAGCAGGCCGTCGACCTCCTTCGGCAGCAGGGCGCGGTAGGGGGTGTAGTAGTCGCGGCCGCGCGCCACCGTGTCGTGGAAATGGACGCGGTGGTTCACGTCGTCCTTGGTGACGACATATTCGCCTTCGAGCAGGCGGGTCTGGCGGACGCCGAGCTGCGGCGCCACGTCGATGACATGGGCCTTCGCGAAGCCCGGCATGTTGGCGCGGACGAAATCGACCAGCGCATAGATGCGGTTGCGGCCTTCGAAATCGGCGCGGGTCTGGTCCTCGACCTTGAGCGCGTCGAGCCCGGTCATGTGCGGGCAGTTGCACCAGACCACGCCCGGCAGCGGCGTCCTCAGCCACCAGCGCTCCCAGGAGCCGCCGACGACGCGGCGCGCCTGCTTGTCGATGCGGGCGAATTCCTCCGGCGCCTCGTAGCGGAAGCGCTCGGCCTCGTCGGCATCGACGCCGCCGAGACGGAACACGGTGGTGACCATGTAGGCGCCGTCGGTGAATTTGGCGCCGGCCGAGGCGGCCACGTCGAGATCGCCGGAGGTGTCGATGATCACGTCGCCCAGGATCGCCTGGCGGCCGGCCTTGGTCTCGCAGATCACGCCGCGGATGCGGCCGTCGCGCACGATCGCGCTGGAGAACCAGGAATGCAGCCGCACGTCGACGCCGCTCTCGGCGATCATGTCGTTGGAGACGCGCTTCCAGCCGTCCGGATCGAAGGCGGCGGCCATCACGATGGCGTTCGGCTTGGTGTCGGTGCGGAAGTCGAACAGGCCCCAGGAGGCCCAGCGCTTGTAGGTGTCCCAGCCCTGCCGGCGGTCCTCCTCGGGCGGGTAGACGCAGGCGCCGACCCGGGCCATGCGCTCGATCATCTCCATGCACAGGCCGGTGACGGTGACCTCCTGGCCGTTGTTCATGTCGTCGAGCACCAGCACCATGCCGCCGGAGGCGAGGCCGCCCAGATAGGGATAACGCTCGATCAGCGTCACCGAGCAGCCTTCGCGGCGCGCCGCGATGGCGGCCGAGAAGCCGGCGGGACCGCCGCCGACCACGACCACGTCGGAGCGGCGCACGACGGGCACGTTGCCGGGCGTTTCGGGAATGAAATCAAGAGACTGCATGATGGTCTCCGGTCATGGTGCAGGCTGCCAGCGCACGGCAAGGCGCTCGGCAAGCGTGATGGCGAGGAAGAACAGGACCGAGAAGGCGGACCCGACGATCACGGTGGCGTAGAGCATCGCGCTGTCGAAATTGTAGGTCGACTGGATGATCAGCGCGCCGATGCCGGTGGTCGAGCCGATCCATTCGCCGACGATGGCGCCGATGACCGCGGTCGAGGCGGCGATCTTCAGGGCCGAGAAGAGATACGGCACGGCGTTGAGCAGGCGGAGCTTGAAGAAGATCTCGGTATTCGAGGCCGACAGGACCTTCATCAATTCGAGCGACTGCGGGTTCACCGATTCCAGTCCGCGCACCATGTTGACCAGCGTCGGGAAGAAGCAGATCAGCGCCGCGATGGCGATCTTCGGCTCCATGCCGTTGCCGAGCAGCAGCACCAGGATCGGCGCCTTGGCGACGACCGGGATGGTGTTGATCAGCACCACGACGGGAAAGAAGGCCTGTTCGGCCGATTTCGAATGCACGAAGACGGTGGCGATGACGATCGCGGCCAGATTGCCGAGCAGGAACCCGGAGATGGATTCGATGGCGGTCGGCAGCAGGTTGACCATCAGCACATCGAACTTGGCGACCAGCGTGGTGGCGACCAGATAGGGCGACGGCGCCACGAAGGTCGGCACCTTGAGGACGTAGACCAGCAGCGCCCAGACCCCGATCAGGGCGGCGATGCCCAGCGCCGGCAGCACCCGGCGTTTCAGGCGCGTGCGGGCGAGCCCGCGCCGGTAGGCGGCCTCGGCGGCCGCAACGGCGGCGGCGCGGGCCTCGAAACGGACGGTGTCGGGCGCGGCGTTCAATGGGTGCTCCCGAGATGGGCGCGCAGGCGCGCGGCGATCGCGACGAATTCGGGCGTGTCACGGACCGCGAGTTCGCGGTTGCGCGGCAGTTCGATCGGCTGCAGCGCGGCGACCCGGCCCGGATTGGCGGCGAGCACCAGCACCTGGTCGGCGAGGAACACCGCCTCGTAGACCGAATGGGTCACGAACAGGATGGTGGTGCCGGTCTCCGCCCAGATGCGGCGCAGTTCCGCATTGAGGCGGTCGCGGGTGAATTCGTCGAGCGCGCCGAAGGGCTCGTCCATCAGGAGAAGCCGCGGCCCGCCGAGAAGCGCCCGGGCGATCGAGACGCGCTGGCGCATGCCGCCCGAGAGTTCGTGCGGATAGCTGTTCTCCCAGCCGGACAGGCCGACCAGCGCCAGCAGTTCCTTCGGGGTTGCGGCACCGGCGGGAAGCGCCCGCCGGCCGCCGACTTCGAGCGGCAATTCGACATTCTGCAGCGCCGTGCGCCAGGGCAGCAGGGCCGCATCCTGGAACACGAAGCCGAGCGAACGCCCGCGCCGGGCCTCGGCCGGAGAGGTGCCGAGGACCGAGATGCGCCCTTCCGAGGGAGCGATCAGGTCCGCGACGACCCGGAGCAGCGTGGACTTGCCGCAGCCGGAGGGGCCGAGCAGGCTGGTGAACCCGCCCGGGGCGACCGAGAAGGACACGTCCTCGAGGGCGGTCACGGTGCGCCGCTCGCTCATGAAGCGGACCGAGATGCCCCGGCAGTCGACGGCGGGCGCGCTCATCCTGTCGGGCCCGTCAGCCGAGCTTGATGCGGGCGTCGGCCGTCGCCTTGAGGATGTCCATGGTGACGACCTCCTCCAGCTTGGGCACGCGCTTGGTGAACTGGCCGAGCTCGGCATAGAGCGCGATCTGCTCCTGCCAGACGGCCGGGTCCATGGTGCCGAAGCCTTCGGTCTTGGTCTTCTCGCCGAAGGCATATTGCAGCATGATCTTGACCGCATCGATCTCGTCGGCACGGACCAGATTGGGGAATTCCTTGACCAGGAAGTCGACCGCCTTCTCCTGGTTGTCGCGGGCATAGGTCCAGCCGCGCGCCGAGGCGGTCAGGAACTTGGCGAGCACCTCGGGCTTCTTGGCGATGGTCTCGGCTGTGGCGTAGTAGGGCAGGGCATAGAGGCGCACGCCGGTATCCCACAGGCGCATCTCGACGCGCTGGTCGCCCAGCACCTTCAGCGCCGTGGTGTTGGTCAGCCAGCCGGTGACCACGTCGACCTGGCCGGTCAGCAGCGGGGCCATGTCGGCGCCGATCGTGACGATGGTCACGTCCTTCTCGGCGATCTTGTTCTTGGCGAGCAGCGCGCGCAGCAGGATGACGCCGGTCGCCTGGATGCCGACCTTCTTGCCGATCAGATCCTTCGGCTCCTTCACCGGGTTCTTCTTCAGTGAGAAGAAGGTGTAGGGATGGACCTGCGCGCCGGTGGCGAAGCACTTGATCGGGATGTCCTGCGAGGCGGCGAGCATCAGCGACGGGCTCGACGAGACCTGCCCGACCTCGAAGCGCCCGGCCGCGACCACGGCGACGCCGTCGATATTCGGTCCGCCCGGCTGGAACTTCAGGTCCAGCCCCTCGGCCTCGTAGTAGCCGAGCGCCTTGGCGCAGACTTCGCCGATCTGGTTGCCGGACAGGAGCCAGCCGAGCTGAAGGTTCACGGTCGGCCGCGCCTGGGCATGGCTCTCGATGGTCAGCAGCGGTCCGAAACCGGCCGCGCCGGCAGCAATGGCGCCGGCCCCTTTCAACATCTGGCGTCGATCGATGCGTGTCACGGCAGGGGCCCCCTCGGGTTCAGGACGTCTGCGTCCGGCTTCCGTCACAGAAGTGAAACACCGAAGGGGTGTGCGCGATAGAACCAAGTTTCGAAAGATGCGTGCGCAAATTCCGCACGCGACCATTTTCCCGCCAGCTGTCGCATGTTTGCGCGGTACGGCCGGTCGCGGCCGCGCGAATTGGCGCCGGAATGGGCAGGGCGGGGGTGGTTCGGGTTCGACTGGCGGGACTTGACGCCCGACCGATCGGATCGCGATCCTGGATGGACGACAAGGGAGAACGATGTGAAAGACACGGACTTGATGGCGCTGGCGCAACGGGCGGCGGGGGGGAGCCCGAACCGGGTGCGGCAGGTCGGGGCGGCGGTGTTTCTGTGCGACGGCGGCGAGCCGATCGCGGCCTGCAACACCTTTCCGGCCGGGGTCGCCGATCTCGACTGGCGCCACGAGGGCGACGGCCGTTTCGTCTGGATGGAACATGCCGAGCGCAATGCCGTCTATGCCGCCGCCCGGGCCGGGCGGGCGCTCGACGGGGCGACGCTGGCGACCAGTTTCTTTCCGTGCATCGACTGTGCGCGGGCGATCGTGCAGACCGGCATCGCCCGGCTGGTCACGCCCGAACCGGCCCTGGAGGATCCCGTCTGGGGCACGGCCTTCCTGCGCTCCCGCGTCATCCTGGAGGAGGGCGGGGTCGAACTGGCGTTCCTGTAAGGTAGGGCGGATGTCCGCTCAGCCGGAGCGGGCCCAGGCGGCGGCGCCGACCGAGGCGAGGGCGTCTTCGAGCGGCGGGGCGGCCGGTGCCGAGGCGAGGGCCTCGACGAGGCGCGCCTGCCAGGCGGCGAGATAGGCGGCGCGGTCCTCCGGCGTCACGCGCGGCGCCGCATAGGCGACGAAGGGCTCCATCACCTCATAGCCCATATATTGCAGGAACAGCCGCTCGACCGGATAGAGCACGGTGCCGATCGGGCCGTAGACGCCCTCCGGCGAGAAGCGCTCGGGCGTGCCGCCGGTGGTCACCGAGAAGACCGCGCGGCGGCCCTTGAACAGGCCGGTATCGAAGCGGCGGCCGTCGACATAGGCGAAGCCGTAGGCGAGCACGCGCTCGCACCAGCCCTTCAGGATCGCCGGCGGGCTGCCCCACCAGAGCGGGAACTGCAGTACGAGCAGGTCGGCACGCCGCACCCGTTCCTGCTCGCGGACGATCTCGGCCGAGAAGCCGCCATGGCGGGCGGCATGTTCCTGTTCGCGCTGGTAGTGGAACCGCTCCGGATCGGCGCAGGTGGTGAAATCGTGCCGGCCGGCGACCGGGTCGAACCCTTCCGCGAAAAGATCGGAGACCTCGGCCGTATGACCGGCGGCCTCGATCGCCGCGACGGCGGCCGCGGTCAGGGCGGCGTTGAAGCTCTGCGGTTCCGGATGGGCGTGGACGATCAGGACGTGCATGCGGCCTCCGGCCGAAGGGGAGACCGGCCGGAGGCGCCGGCCGGGTCTGAAAGGATCGTTCGGATGCCGACCGGCGGGCGTGGCGCTATTCGGCTGCCGCCGCCGCCGGGGCCGGCATCGGGTAGTCGTCGGCGTTCAGGACCCAGCCGGGCTTCAGCGAGAAGTCGATGCGCGGCGGCGAGAAGATGTCGACCAACTGGTTCACGCCCGGCTCCATGCCGCGCGAGGTGTGGATGGCCGGCGGCGGGATCACGCACAGCGACGGGGCCGGGCAGAGCGCATGCTCGTCGGCACGCCACTGGGTCATGTCGAAGGTCCAGGGCCAGCGCAGGTGATGGGTGAAGCTGCCTTCCAGCGCCAGCGAGCCCTGCTCGAAATCGTCGTGGTAGTGCGGCGACAGCTTGCGGATGTCGCGCGGGCCGACCTGCGGCGGCAGGAAATTGACCATCAGGTTGGTGGTGCGCCAGATGCGGCCGAAGCGGCCGGGCTCGTCGGGTACGTCGAGCGAATAGGCGCGCAGGCGGTAGCCGCCGGCCGGCTCCGGCCAGGCCTCGAAGGGCGGCACGTTCGGGTGCTGGTCGGCATAGGAGCCGGCATTGCTCGCCGCCGCGGCCAGATCGGCGGCCTTCGTCGAGAAGATGCGCACCAGGATGCCGCCGTCCGGCAGCGTGACGGCGCTGTCGCCGGGCGGCACGACGATCAGCGCATAGCCGTCGCTCGAGATCGTGTCGGGGCCGGCCGAGACGGTGGCGGCGGTGTCGCGGTTCGGCAGCAGGGCGACATATTCGTCGGGATGGCTGGTCCGGGAGAAGACCGCGCCCGGCCGGGCCTCGGTATAGGCGACCAGGAAATTCTGCCCGCGGGTCAGCCAGGTGCGGCCGTGGGCGTCGTCGACCTGCGGCGCGTCGGCATGGAAATGGCCGTATTCGGCGCCCGCAAAGGTGGTCGGCGCCGGCTTGGGGGCGGCGGAAGGCGCATTCAGGGCGGATCGGGGATCGGACTTGTCGTACATGACGGGCTCCGTCGGGGTCAGTGCGCCTTCGGCTTCAGGCCGGCGAAGAGGCCGGACGGGAACAGGAAGAGCACGAAGAGGAGGGCGGTCAGCGCCGCGACATTCTTGAAGCCGGCGCCGAGCAGCACGATCGCGACCGCCTGCAGCACGCCGAGCAGGATGCCGCCGGCGAGCGCGCCTGCGGCATTGCCGAAGCCGCCGATGATCGCCGCGATGAAGCCGGAGACGCCGAAGGGCGTGCCGCTGTTGAAGGCGATCGCCTGCATCGGGGTGACCAGGATGCCGGCGACCGCGCCGAGCGCGGCGGAGAGCGCGAAGGACAGCAGCAGCATCGCGCCGACCGGAATGCCGAGCAGCGCCGCGGCCTCGCGGTTCTGCGAGCAGGCGCGCAGCGCCCGCCCGGCCCGGGTGCGGGTGAAGAACAGCCAGAGCAGGCCGACCATCAGCGCGCCGCAGCCGACGATCCAGAACAGCTGGTAGGGGATCGCGATGGCGCCGATCTTGAGCGGGCCACCGAGGGTGAATTCCTGGAAGGTGTGCGGCTGCTCGTCGACGGTCAGGATGGTGATCCGCTCGATCATGATCTGGGTGGCGAGCGTCGCCAGGATGATGGCGAAGAGCGGCGAGCCGCGGTTCCACATCGGCCTGACCACCAGCACCTCCATCAGCAGCCCGACCAGGGCCACGAAGGGCACCGCGATCAGGAAGGCGATCGGCAGCGGCAGGTGGAACTTGCGCAGCAGCACCTCGCAGGCCATGCCGCCGAGCATGACGAAGACGCCTTGCGCGAAGTTGACGATGCCGCTGGCATTGTAGATGACGCAGAAGCCGATGCCGACGAGGCCGTAGATGAGGCCCACTCCGACGCCGTTGACGAGGCTCTGGATGAATTGCACGGCGTCAGGCATGGGCGGGCTCCGCGCCGTCATCCGCGACGGCTTCCGTGCCGCCCAGATAGGCGGCGAGAACATCCGGGTGGACCTTGATCTCCGCGGGGCTGCCCTCGGCGATCTTGCGTCCGAAATCGATCACCACGATGCGCCGGGCGACCTTCATCACGAGGCTCATGTCGTGCTCGACCAGCAGCACGGTGACGCCGCGGCCGTTGATCCGCTCGATCACGTCGGCGAGCGCCGCGGTCTCCTGGGTGTTGAGGCCGGCGGCGGGTTCGTCGAGGAGCAGGAGGCGCGGCTCGGCGGCGAGCGCGCGGGCGACCTCCAGGAGCCGCTGCTGGCCGTAGGGCAGCTTGCCGGCGGGCAGGTCGGCGACGCCGGACAGGCCGACGAATTCGAGCAGGTCCCGGGTCTTCTCGGCGACCTCGGCCTCCTGGGCCCGCGCCCAGCCGGGCCGGAACAGGGCCGCGAAGACGCCGCCGCGCGAGACCCGGTGGAAGCCGACGGCGACGTTGTCGCGCACCGAAAGATCGGCGAAGAGCTGGACCAGCTGGTAGGTGCGGACCAGTCCGGCGCCCGCCACCACATGCTGCGGGCGGCCGGTGATGATCTGGCCGTCGAAGCGGACCTCGCCCGAGGTCGGCGTCAGCGCGCCCGAAATGGCGTTGAACAGCGTGGTCTTGCCGGCGCCGTTCGGGCCGATCACCGCGAAGATCGCGCCTTCCTCGACATCGAAGCCGATCCGGTCGTTGGCGACCAGGCCGCCGAACCGCATGGTCAGGTCGTTGACGGAGAGCAGGGCCATGGCGGTCACTTCGCAATCGCCCGGGCGGGCGCGCCGGACGGGGTCGGGAGCGCGGCCTTGGGCCGGCGGGCGAACAGGCTGCCGAGCCCGGCGAGGCCCTTCGGGGCGAAGATCAGGAGCGCGATCAGGGCCATGGAATAGACCACGTCCTGCAGCTCCTTCAGGCCGCGCAGGAATTCCGGCAGCATCAACACCATGATGGCGCCGACGATCGGCCCCCAGGTGGTGCCGATGCCGCCGAGGAAAAGCATGGTGAAGCTCTGGATCACCATGGCGGCGCCGAACACTTCCGGGCTGATGAAGCCGACGAAATGGGCGAACAGCGAGCCGGCCGCGGAGGCATAGAGCGCCGCGATGACGAAGGCGGCGAGCTTGTAGCGGGCGACATCGATGCCGAGCGCACGGGCGGCGGGCTCCGATCCGGCGATGGCGCGCAGCGCCCGGCCGAAGCGGCTGTCGCGCAGGCGCACCGAGATCCAGACGCCGAGCAGCATCAGGAGCGTCAGCGCGACCAGCATCTGCTTTTCGTTGGCGAGTTCGAACTTCCAGACACCGAGCGGCGGGATGCCCGAGATGCCCATGTAGCCCTGGGTCAGGCTGTTCCACTCGATACTGATCTCGTAGGTGATCAGGCCGAGCGCGAAGGTCGCCATGGCGAGATAGTGGCCGCGCAGCTTCAGGGTCGGCAGGCCGACCAGATAGGCGACCAGGCCGGCGAAGACCATCGAGACCAGGAAGGCGGCGAGCGGATCCCAGTAGTGGTTGCCGCACAGGATCGCCGTGCCGTAGCCGCCGAGCGCCGCGAAGGCGTTCTGCCCGAACGAGGCCTGCCCGGTATAGCCCATGAAGAAATTGAGGCCGGTGCAGAAGATGCCGTAGATCGCCGCGAAGCCGATCACGGTCACCACATAGCCCGACGAGGTCAGCCCGAAGGCCATCACGGCGAGCACGACGGCGACCGGCAGCAGGGCGCGCCAGCGTCGGTCAGTGGAGGTAGAAACGCGAGAGATCATGATGCGATCCAACTTCGCTGGCGGCCAGTTCGGCGACGATGCCGCCGAGCGAAAGGACATAGACGCGCTTGGCGAGCCGGAGCGCCTGCGGTGCCTTCTGCTCGACGAGCAGGATGCCGAGGCCGTCGCGGTTCAAGGTGCCGAGCGTGTCCAGGATTTCGGCGGCGACGCGCGGGGCGAGGCCGAGCGAAGGCTCGTCGAGCATCAGGAGCTTCGGCTTCGCCATCAGCGCGCGGCCGATGGCGAGCATCTGCTGCTCGCCGCCGGACAGAGAGGAGGCGGTCTGCCCGAAGCGTTCCTTGAGGCGCGGGAACAGCCGGAAGACCCCCTCCAGCCGCTCGTCCACGCTCTCGCCGGGCGCGATCGTATAGGCGCCGAGGATCAGGTTCTCGCGCACCGACATCTGCCCGAACAGGCCGCGGCCCTCCTGGACCAGGATGATGCCCTCGCGGGCCCGGCCGTGGGTCGACAGCCGGGTGATGTCGCGGCCGCGGAAGCGGACCCGCCCGGAGGCGGGCGTGAGCCGCATCGCGGCGCGCAGCATGGTCGACTTGCCGGCGCCGTTCGGCCCGAGCACGGTGACGAACTCGCCCTCCGCGACGGTCAGGCTGGTCGGTTTCAGGGCCTGAACCTGGCCGTAGGCGGCGGCCAGGTCGACGAGTTCGATCAGGGGAGTACCGGTCATTGCGGCCGGGCTCACTTGACCTGGAACCGGCCGTCGCGGAGCACGCCGACCACGTAGGGATTCTCGGTGATCCCGACATGCTGCGCGGCGGTGAAGTTGAACTTGGCGAAGGCCCCCTGGATCGGCGGCAGCTTCTCCAAGGCATCGCGGACGGCGGGGCCGTTGTAGCTCTTGGCCAGTTCGACGGCGGTGGCGATCACGGTGATCGAATCCCAGCCGCGTGCGCCGGCATTGGGGTCGCGGTCGCCGTACTTCTCGCGCCAGGCGGTCAGGAAGGTATCGGCCGCCTTGCGGAATTCGCCGTCGGGGATCGAGGACGGGATCTGCACGCGCGGGGCGACGAACATGAAGCGCTCGCCGAGCACCTCGCCGGCGGCCTTCAGCGGCACGCCGTCGTCGAGGCTGGCCATCAGGATCATCTGATCGAGGCCGAGCTGCTTGATGTTCTTGGCGACGGTCACGGTCGAGCCGCCCTGGCCCATCTTGATGATGGCGCCGCCGCCCGCGGCGTTGATGCGGCCGATCTGAACGCTCATGTCGACGTCGTCGGGCTTGTAGGTCTCGACGGCGACGACCTCGAAGCCGGATTCCTGGGCGGTCTTCACCGCCACGTCCTTCATCAACTGCGCATAGGGCGTCGGATCGTGCATGATGCCGATCTTGCGCACCTGACTGTTGGCCTTGAGCCAGCCGTAGCGGGCTTCCATCTCGAAGCGCGGCGGCGGCAGGATCGAGAAGGCCCATTTCTGCTCTTCCGGCCGCGGCGGCAGGATCGAGCACAGCACCATCGGGGTCTCGGAACGGATGACGGCGCCGGCGGCGGCGAAGTTGCCGGCCGAGACGCAGCCGCTGGCGAAGATGTTGACCTTGTCGTTGGACATCATCTTCCGGTAGACCACGACCGCTTCCTGTGGCTCGGAGCGGTTGTCTTCGCCGATATACTCGATCTTCTTGCCGAGCAGGCCGCCCTTGGCGTTGAGCGCCTCGATGGCGAGCATCTGGCCGTCGCGCCAGGCGCGATCGGAGGCGGCCGCGTAGCCGGTCAGGCCGAGCGCCGCGCCGATCTTGTAGGTCTCCTGAGCCTGGACGGCTCCCCCGGGCACGCATGACAGCAAAGCAGCCGCGATCGCGGCCGCGCAAAGGCGCGACGTCATCGTAGTTCCTCCCTATGTGTTTCGTTGTTCGAAACACTGTTCTAATATTGAAATGCTGCCCGACTTGTTCCGGAGTGTCAAGCGCGCGCGGCGGCCGTCGCCGGGCCCGGCGACGGCGGCGCGCCGCGATAGCCGAGCAGCGCCGAGACGGCGGCGGCGGCGCGCGTCGTCTCGCGCACCTGGTCGTCGGACGGCGGGTCGGGAAGGAACTGGATGGAATCGACGATCCCGACGGTGGCGACCAGGGTGCCGGTGGCGTCGAAGACCGGCGCCGCCAGGGCGTTCAGGCCGAGCAGCGATTCGTTCGCGCCCCCGGCCCAGCCCTGGCGTCGGATCAGGTCGAGCTCCTGCTCGAGCGAGGCCGGGCTGACGATGGTGTGCGGCGTCAGCATGTCGAGCCGCGAACGCAGGATGCGGCGACGCAGGATCTCGTCGCCATAGGCGAGCGCCACCTTGCCCTGGGCGGAGGCGTGAAACGGCAGCAGAGAGCCGCGCCGCACGCCGATCTCGACCAACGAGCGGCCGTTGATGGCGGTCTGCACCCGGACGCCGTCCTCCTCGACCAGCGACAGCACGCTGTAGTGGCCGAGCGCGTCGCGCAGGTCGCGCAGCACCGGGGTGGCGATGTCGACGAGGTCGAGATTGTCGCCGACCATGCGGGCGAGGCCGACCAGTCGCGGGCCGACCTGGTAGCGCTCGGTCTCGGTCTGCTGCGCGAGATAGCCGCGCCCGACCAGGGTCTGAAGGTGCCGGTGGATCCGGCTCTTGGTCGTGCCGAGCGCCTGGGCGAGGGCGGTGACGCCGACCGGGCGTCCCTCCTCGACCACGCGCTCGATGATCTGCAGGGCGAGCACCACGGCCTGGACGCCCTCTTCGCTCTTGCCCGTCACCTTCGGCATGGCTCACCCGCTCCGACATGCCGGTGCCTTGACAATCCTGCCGGCTCCAGCGCACCCTCTTGAAAAATCGATACGATGTTTCGATGTACGAAACATTCTGGGAGGAATGAACCGGTCATGTCAAGCGCGTCGCGGCCATCGCCGCGCGAGTTCCGCCGCCGCTTCCAGGCGGGCGAGACTCTCCTCGGCACTTTCCTGAAGACCCCGACTGGCCATGCCGCCGAGATTCTCGGCTCGGTCGGCCTGGATTTCGTGGTGCTCGATGTCGAGCATGCGCCGTTCGACCGCGGCAGCGTCGACCGCACCCTGATGGGCGCGCGGGCCGGGGGCATCGCCGGCATCGTCCGGGTCGCCCATGAGGGCGAGATCCTTGGCGCCCTCGACGACGGCGCCGCCGGGGTGCTGGTGCCGCATGTATCGAGCCCCGAGCGGGCGCGCGAGGTGGTGGCTTGCGCGCGCTATCGCGGCGGCAAGCGCGGCTTCTCCAATTCGCCCCGCGCCGGCGACTATGGCGGCCGCGGGATCTGGCCGCATGTCGACGCGCAGGACGCCGAGGTCACGGTCATCGCCATGATCGAGGATCCGGAAGCGCTCGACTGCCTGGACGCCATCCTGGCGGTGCCGGGTCTCGACGGCGCCTTCATCGGCCGCGGCGACCTGACCGTCGCGCTCGGCGCCCCGGCCATGGACGCGCCGGCGGTGCGCGACGCGGCGGAAAAGATCCTGGCCGCCGCCAAGCGGGCCAACAAGCCGATCTGCATGATGGTCGCCAACGCCGCGGAAGCTGCCGATTTCGCCCGCCTCGGCGCCTCCGCCTTCATCGTCGCGTCCGACCAGGGGCTGATGCGCCAGATGGCCGCCAAGGTGCTGGCCGATTTCAAACCCCTGAAGGCGACCGATCAGGAAGGAAAACCCGCATGAGCGCCGCCGATACCGTCGAGGCCCGCATCGACAGGCTGATGGTCGGTGCCATCGACCCGCATGTCCATACCGGCCCGTCGATCGCGCCGCGCGCGCTCGACCATCTCGATCTCGCCCGCGACGGCTCCAAGGTCGGCATGGCGGCGATCGTCACCAAGGACCACGACTATTCCGGCGTGATGACCGCGGCGCTGATCGCCCGGCACAATCCGGAGCTGACCACCAAGGTCTATTCGGGCATCGTGCTCAACAATGTGGTCGGCGGGCTCAATCCCTTCGCGGTCGAGCACACCGCCGCGATGGGCGGCAAGATCGTCTGGCTGCCGACGCTGACGGCCGAGCAGCATTTCCGCTGGGAGGCCGCGTCTGGCCGGTCGCATCCGGCCTCGACGACCAAGATCCGCCATGCTGAGGTCATTCCGGTGACCGGAGCCGGCGGCAAGCCGACCGATGCCGTCAAGGAGATCCTCGACGTCGTCGCGCGCACCGACATGGCGCTGGCCAGCGGCCATATCCACATCTCGGAGACCTGGACGGTGTTCGAGGAGGCGCAGCGGCGCGGCGTCAAGCGGCTGATCCTGACGCATCCGGAAGACATCGTCGACGGCAGCGCCAACGATGTCCGCGGCATCGCCGCCATGGGGGCGATGGTCGAGCATTCGCTGTGCATGTTCCTGGACGGCTGCAAGTTCAAGTCGCGCGAAGAGCAGGACCTGAAGATGTTCATCGATGCTGCCGGCGTCGACAACACCATCATGTGCTCGGACCTCGGTCAGGTCGGGACCTTCCACCCGATCGACGGCCTGCGGCGCGGCATGAAGCTGTGCATCGATTTCGGCTATTCGGACGACGACATCCGCAAGATGTTCTCGCTCAACACCGCCCGCGTGCTCGGCATCGAGGCCGACCTGCCGGCGGCCGCGTAGGCGGAGTTCCGAACGTCCGGCGGCGGGCGATGTCCCGGCGCCGGACCACGGCGATGCGTCCGACGGAACTCACGGCCGGACACCCGCCGTCCGAGATCCGTGGTTTGACACCGGGCCGCACCCGGTCAGGCCGGGATGCGGCACTCGTATTCGAAGCGGTAGCGGCCGATCAGGGCCGGACCGTCGAGCACCGGGGCAAGCGCGGCCGCGAGATCGGTCAGCGCCCGGTCGAGCGGGACCTCGTTGCAGGCCTCGACCAGGATCACCCAGGAGGGTGCGGCGCCGATGTCGTCGCGGCCGCGGCTCTCGGTGGTCTTGAGCGCGCTGGCGCCGAGATCGGTCCGGCACAGATGGACCCCCGTCACCTGCGGCAGGGCGGCGGCGGCCGGCAACGCCTCGTCGACGATCAGGCCGGCGGCTTGCGTCTCGCGGCCCTCCGCCACGGCAAAGCGGATCGTGCCGAGAAGCCCGCCGGCGCCCGGCCCGAGGCTCGCCTCGACCCGCGACAGCGCGCGGGCGGTGTTGCGGAAGGCGCTGGTGGCGCGGCGCGTCCACTCGGTCGGGGCGTTGAGCCGGGCCAGATAGGGCGCGCTGGTCTGCACCTCGGCAGTCTCGGTCTCGTAGAGGGTGAAGAATTCCGGGCTGGTCGCGGCATCGAGGCCGACATAGCGCCGGCCGCGGCGGAAGCCCGGGATGGCGGCGCGCTCCGGCATGTGCTCATGCAGGTGCCAGGCGTAGAATTCGTCGCGGCCTTCCGGCGTGATGTCGTTCCAGATGCAGATTGCGCCGCTGCCCGCCAATGCCATGTTGGTTCCTCAGTAGGTTGCCCGGCCGCCCGACAGGTCGAACACGGCCCCGGTCGAATAGCTGCAATCGTCCGACAGAAGCCAGCCCGTCATGGCGGCGATCTCGTCGACGCCGACGAAGCGGCCCATCGGGATGCGCGCCAGGATCTCGGCCTTGCGGGCCGGCGTGATCTCGTTGGCCATGTCGGTCTCGGCCGCCGCCGGGGTGATGCAATTGACCAGGATGCCGTGGGTCGCCAGTTCCTTGCCGAGGCTCTTGGTCATGGCGACGATGCCGGCCTTGGAGGCCGCATAGGCGCCGGCATTCGGCATGCCTTCCTTGGCCTGGATCGACGAGACGTTGACGATCCGGCCGCGGTCGGGGCCCTCGGCTTCGAGCATCCGCGGCACGCAGGCCGCCAGCACCAGGAAGGTGCCGGTCAGGTTGACGTCGATGACCTTACGGAATTCGGCCGGCGCCTGCAGCCAGAGCGGGGCGACCGGGCCGAGGATGCCGGCATTGTTGACCAGCCCGCGGACCGTGCCGAAGGCCGCCCAGGTCGTCTCCGCCGCGGCTGCGACCGAAGCCTCGTCGGCGATGTCGCAGCCGATACCCAGGTGATCGAGGCCGAGATGGGTGGGGGAGAGGCTGGCGGCGGCGGCGATCGCCCCGGCCGCATCCCGGTCCCAGAGCGCCAGCCGCCAGCCATCCGCGGCGAGGCGCCGCGCGATGGCCAGGCCGATGCCGCGCGCGCCGCCGGTGACGATGGCGGCGCGGCCCGTTTGCGCATTCATGCTCATTTCGGCAGGAGGTCGTTGGTGAAGAAGGAAGCCGCGGTCAGGTCGGTCTTCAGTTCCTGATAGTCCTTCATCAGGTCGAGCGTCATCTGCCAGTCGGCGGGCGCCATGAAGCCGATCGCTGCCGTCGGGGCTGCCTTGGAGCGGACCAGCTTGAGCCCGGCCTGGAGCTGCTTCAGCGCCATCGCCTTGTCCATGTCCGGCTTGACCTTCAGGCCTGCCGCGATCGCCGCCTCAGGGTTCTTCTCGGCCTCCGCGTAGGCCTTCTGGGTCGCCCGGATGAAGCCCTCGACCAGCTTCGGCTTGTCCTTCAGCGTGTCGGCATGGACGTGGATGGCAAGGCCCATCGTGTTCACGCCGTAGTCGGCATAGTTGAACACGGTCGAGGCGACGCCCTTCTGCTCGAGGATGAAGGGCTGGTTCTCCGAGCCGCCGAGCAGGGCGTCGGCGCGCTTCTCGAGCACCGCGACCATCTTGGTCGGGCCGTCGACGCGCAGGAAGTTGATCTTGGACTGGTCGAGCCCGGCGCCCTTGATCAGGGCCGGCAGGATGGTCAGCCCGGCCTCGCCGGTGGTCGCCGCGATGGTCCGGCCCTCGAAGTCCTTCATGGTCTTGATGCCGCTGTCGGCGCGCGCGATCACCGCGAAGGGCGTCGTGTTCATGATGCCCATGACGGCCTTGATCGGCGCGCCCTTGGTGATGCCGTTTATGATGCTGGCGCCGTCCGAGAGGCCGAAGGTGTCGCCCTTGGCGGCGACGATCTGCACGGCGCGGCCGGAGCCCTGACCCTCGCCGACCTCCAGCTCGATGCCCTCGGCCTTGTAGTAGCCGCGCTCGATGCCGAGGTAGAACGGGGTGTGGAAGCCGTAGATCAGCCAGTTCAGGCGCAAGGTCGCCTTTTCCTGTGCGACGGCGGGCGCCGAGGCCAAGAGGACGATGCCGGCCGCCAGGCCGAGAAGGCGCTTCAAGGACTTCATGTGTTCCTCCCTTTTGGTTTTTTCAGGGGACTTGCCGGGTAGGGCCGGCTTTCAGATCGGATTCACGTCGCCATGGCCGCGCTGCGACACGTGCCAGGGGATCAGAATCTGCTCGACCAGTTCGACCGCCGCATAGAGGGCGAAGCCGAGGGCGGTCAGGACGAAGACCGACCCGAAGGCCATCGAGGTGTTGAGATTGCCGTTGGCTTCGAGCAGCAGGTAGCCAAGGCCGCGGTCGGAGGCGACGAATTCGGCCACCACGGCGGCCGTCGCCGACAGGGCCGCCGCCACCTTGATGCCGGTGAACAGCGTCGGCAGGGCATGCGGCACCTGCACGCGCAGGAAGATGCGCCAGCGCCCGGCACCGGTGGAGCGGGCGAGATCCATGATGTCCGGATCGACCGAGCGGAAGGCGGTGATCGCCGAGACCACGACGGGGAAGAAGGACAAGAGGAAGACCAGCAGCACCTTCGGGATCAGCCCGAAGCCGAACCAGATGATGAACAGCGGCGCGACCGCGATCTTGGGCACGATCTGGAAGAAGACCAGCAGCGGATAGATGGTCTTCTCCATGCCGCGCGAGAAGGCGACGATCAGCGCCAGCGCGATGCCGACGATCACCGCGGCGGCGAAGCCGATCAGCATCGGCTGCAGGGTGAACAGCGCGGCGCCGGAATACTGCACGCGGCGGTTCCAGAGCTCGACGAACACCGCCGAGGGTGCCGGCAGGATATAGGCCGGCAGCCCGAAGGCGCGCGCCGCCACCTCCCAGAGGATCAGAAACCCCGCCACCGTCACCGCCACCTGCGCACCGCCGCGCAGGCGCCGGGCGACCGACCCGACCGCCTTGCCCATATCCCGAGCCTTCCTCCCCGAGCACCGGGCGTCGCTGCGGACGCAATCGCGGTGCTCACCGCACTGAAGTCCCGGCCCCTGCCGGCGGATGTCCGATCCGATCGCCGGGGGCCGTCGCCGTTGGTTCGGCGGATTGACGCGGACCCCGCTTCATGCAAACTGAACGAAATCCATGATGGAACGATGTACCGTCAAATGCGGGTCGTCAAGTCTCAACTGTCCCACTGCCTCGCCGTGTTCGAAGCCATGGCGGATGCCCGGCATGCGCACCGGCTGACCGACCTCGCCCAGCGCCTGGACGCGCCGAAGTCGAGCGTGCAGCGGCTTCTGGAACATCTCGCCGCCGAGGGCTGGGTCGAGCAGGACCCCTCGACCGAGCAGTACCGGCTGACGCTCCGCCTCGCGGTGCTCGGCCAGCGCTTCATGCAGACCGCTGGCATTGCCGACGCGACCGACGGCATCCTGCGCAACGTGGCCCGGCAGACGGCCGAACTGGTTCGCCTGACGCTGGTCGACGACGACCGGCTGGTCTGGATCGGCTCGGCCCAGGGCGCCCCGCCCGGCCTCGTCTACCAGCCGTCCATGGGCGGGCGGATCGTCTCCTACGCGACCGCCAACGGAAAGGCCTGGCTCGCCACGCTCACCGACGAGGAGGCCTGCCGCATCGCGCTCCGGGACGGGCTCGGCCAGCCCTCCGCCGAGGTCGGCCCGCGCGCGCTGACCACCATCGAGGGTCTCGTCGCCGCGCTCGCGCGCGTCCGGGCCCAGGGCTTTGCGACCGCCGAGGAGGAGGCCGAGCCCGGCGTCGCCGCCGTCGCAGTGCCGGTGATCGATCCGGCGACCGGCCGGGCGCTCGGCGCGACCAGCGTCGCCGGCCCGGTCATGCGCCTGTCGCCGGAACGGCGGCCCGAAATGGTCTCGGCGCTGCGGGCCGCCGCGACTGAACTCGCCCGCGTCTGGCCGCTGCGGCGGCCCCAACAAGAAACTCTCGGGAGGCGTGAAGCCCTATGACGGCGTCGTCCGGAATATCCATCCGCGGGGTCAGCAAGGTCTATGGACAGGGCGAGCGCGCCACCACGGCGCTGGCCCCGATCGACCTCGACATCGAGCCCGGCGAATTCGTCGCCATCGTCGGTCCGTCCGGCTGCGGCAAGTCCACGCTGCTGCGCCTGATCACTGGCCTGGTGCCGCGCACCGGCGGCGAACTGACCGTGTTCGGCAAGTCCGTCAATGCGCCGGTGACCGATATAGGCATCGTCTTCCAGCAGCCGATCCTGCTCGAATGGCGCAACGTGCTCGAAAACGTGCTGTTCCAGATCGACATGCGCGGCCTCGATCGCGCCCGCTACATGCCCAAGGCATTGGAATTGCTCAAGGCCGTCGGGCTGGAGGATTTCGCCGACCGGCGTCCCTACGAGCTCTCCGGCGGCATGCGCCAGCGCGCCTCGATCGCCCGCGGCCTGGTCCACGAGCCGCCGCTCCTGATGATGGACGAGGCCTTCGGCGCGCTCGACGCGCTGACCCGCGAGCAGATGCGCATCGATCTCGAGCGGCTGTGGATGGAGACGCGCAAGACGGTCGTGTTCATCACCCATTCGATCGACGAGGCGGTGCTGCTCGCCGACCGGGTCGTGGTCATGTCGCCGCGTCCCGGCCGGATCGAAACCATCATGACCATCGACATCCCGCGGCCGCGCGGGCTCGGCGCGCGCAAGGATCCGCGCTTCGTCGCGGCGACCGACGCCATCACGGAGATCTTCCTGGAGCGCGGCGTCTTCTCGGCCGGCGGTCACGGATGACCGGCCTCGCCGCGCTCGACGCGATCCTGGACGAGCAGCGCCGGGTGCTCGGTGCCGTCGACGCGGCCGGCTTCGACGCGCTCGCCGCCCGGCTGGCGGCGGCGCGCCGCGTCTTTCTCTATGGCGTCGGCCGCAACGGGCTGGTGCTGCAGGCCGCTGCCATGCGGCTCGCGCATCTCGGCATCGACGCCCATTTTGTCGGCCAACTGTCCGCCCCGCCGGCCGGGCCGGACGATCTCGTCCTGGTCGCGGCCGCGCTCGGCTCGCTGCCGACGGCCGATGCGGTGATCGCCGCCGCCCGCCGCGCCGGAGCGTCGATCGCGGTCGTCACCGCGCGCCCCGGTGCAGTACCGGATTCCGATTGGGTTCTGTGCCTGCCGGCGCAGACCATGGCGGATGCACCGGTCAGCCCGCTGCCGCTCGGTTCGGCCTTCGAACTGGCCTTGCATCTTCTTTGCGAAATGCTGCTTCTCGATCTGGCCGGGCGTCTCGGGCGCAGCCACGCCGATCTCGCCGCCCGTCACGCCAATCTCCTGTGAACCGGATTTGTCCCGATGACCGCACAGCCCCCCTTTTCGGCCCGCCTGATCGAAGCCCGCCGTGACGGCCGGCGCATCGCCGCGGCCGACAGTCCGGCGACCGTCGCCGAAGCCTATGGCTGCCAGGCCGACATCCTGGCGGCGCTCGGGGCCGGCGTCGACGGCTGGAAGGTCGCGCTGCCGCCCGGCCAGGGCGCCGTCGCTGCGCCGCTTCCGAACCTCGCGACCGTGACGGCGCCGGCGACATGGACCTGGGGCGAGGGGCTGGCGATCGAACTGGAGATCGCCGTCCGGCTCGGCCGCGATCTGCCGCCTGGCCCGATATCCCGGGCCGATCTCGCCGCGGCGATCGACGGTTGGGTCTTCGGCATCGAGATGGTCCGCCACCGGCTGGAAGACGGCAGCGCGGCGCCGTTTCCGTGCTTCCTGGCCGACAGTCTGGCCAACGAGGGTTATGTCGTTGGTCCCGCCGTCCCGGCCGACATCGATCTCGCCGGCCGCACCTGTCGCGCGACGCTTGATGGTGCGATGCTCGTTTCGGCGCCGGCGCTGCATCCGCAGGGCGATACGCTCGCCCCGCTGGTCGCCTGGGCGGCGCTGCAGGCCGATCGCTGCGGTGGCCTGAGGGCCGGGCAGATCGTCACCACCGGGGCGCTTTGCGGGCTGGTGCCTGTGCCGGGACCGGGCCTTCTGGAGGCCACGCTCGACGGCGTGGCGCCGATCCGGATCGCCGTGATGCCGGCCGCCTGATCGCGGTCGGGCGCGGAGCGGCATGCCACCAAGGCGTTTGGAGGCGGGGAAAGCATGGACAGGCTGCACCGGTCTTCAGGATGGCGTGGAAGGCTGCTAGGTTTCCTGCGGTTCAACGGAACGGACGGGTTCCCTTTTCCTGGGCGCGAAGCAGCCGTCGTCCGGCCTTCGAGCGCGGCAAAGCGCCGGCCGGTGCGCGACTGCGGTGCCCGGTTCGGCTGGGAAACGGCCTGCGCTCGATCCTTGGGGGCAAGCATGATCAGGCATACGGCATCCGCACTGCTCGGCTTCATCTGGGTTCTCGTCGGGCTCGTCGCCTGTGCGACCTCGGCCTCGGCCGAACGGCGCGTCGCGCTGCTGATCGGCAACAGCGCCTATCAGTCCAATGCACAGCTTCCCAACCCGATCCGCGACGTGGAGGCGATCCGCCGGGTGCTCCAGGCGGCCAATTTCGACGAGATCATTCCGGCGACGGATCTGACGCTGACCGGCATGAAGCAGGCGCTGCGCCGCTTCGAGGATGCCGCGCAGGGGGCCGATGTGGCGATGGTCTACTATTCCGGCCACGGCATCGAGGTGAACGGCCAGAACTATCTGGTTCCGGTCGACGCCCGGCTCCTGAGCGATCGCGACGTGCCGGACGAGGCGGTGCCGCTCGACCGGGTCCTCAGTGCCCTCGACGGCGCCCGCCAGTTGAAGCTCGTTCTTCTCGACGCCTGCCGCGACAATCCCTTCGTCTCGACCATGCAGCGGCGCACGGCCACGCGCAGTGCCACCCGCGGCCTCGGTCGGGTCGAAGCCGGCGCGCCGAACCTGCTCATCGCCTATGCGGCCGAGCCGGGCCGCGTCGCCTTCGACGGCGACGGCCAGATGAGCCCCTTCTCCAAGGCGATCAGCCGGCATCTCGCCGCCGACGGGGCGGAGATCCGCCTCGCCCTCGGCCGCATCCGCGACGATGTCAGCATGATGACCGATGCCCGGCAGATCCCCTATTTCTCCGGATCGCTCGGCGGGCGCGAGATCTATCTCGGCCGGCCGATGACCGGCAGCGGCAGTTCGAACGATCCGGACGCGACCATCCGCGCCGACTACCAGATGGCGCAGGCCGCCGGCACGATCGAAGCCTGGGATGCCTTCCTGCGCCGCTACCCGACGGGTTTCTATGCCGATCTCGCCGAACAGTCGCGCCGCAAGCTGTCCAGGCCGATCGCCTCGCTGACGCCCTCCGGCGGGCAGTCGGAATTCACCGGCATCGTGCCGATCGCGACCCTGCCGCTCGACGGCACCTGGTCCGGGCAATACACCTACACCAACCTCAAACAGAACCCGGTGCCCTTCGCCGTGGCGCTGAACGGCGGGGGCGACCGCGTCACCGGCCTCTCCTCAGAGCCGAATACCTTCGGCAACAAGTCGGCGTCGCAGCTGCGCGCGACCTGGAGCGGGCGCGTCGCCGCCGATGGCGGCATCGTGCTGACCAAGACCTATGACGGCTCCGGCGGGGTCAGCCATTCCATCACCTATCGCGGCCGCCTCAATCGTGCCGGAGACGTGATCGAAGGAGAGTGGCAGGTCGGCACGAACCGCGGCAGGTTCACCCTGTCGCGGCAATAGGCTGCCGCCCACTCGGGGAGTTCGCGGAATGACGATGTCTGCTGGCGTGCTGCGGGTCGCGGGCCTTTGGCTGGCTGGGCTTCTGACGATCGGTGCGGCCGGCCCGGCCGGCGCGGTCGACGGGCCCGTCGGCAAGCCCGAGATCCTGGACCGGAACTACCAGTATCCCGAAGGCGCCTATATCCACCGCGGCATCCTGTTCATGACCGACATGTCGGCCGGACAGATCAAGCTCTACGATGCCAAGACAGCGGCTCCGAAGACGGTCTGGTCGATCCAGAATTGCGGGCCGACCGGCATCGTCGCGATGGCCGACGACCAGTATCTGATCAACTGCCATCTGGCCGGCGCCGTGGTGTTTCTCGACCGCAACGGCCAGGTCCGCAAGGTGGTCGCCGAGGACGGCGCCGGCACGCGCATCCGCTGGCCGAACGACCTGACCACCGACGGCGACGGCGGCGCCTTCGTGACCGATTCCGGCCTGTTCGACGCCTCCGCGCCGGCGACCGGCTCGATCGTCCATGTCTGGCGCGACGGCCGCGCCGAGCGGCTGAAGGGCGGCATCCGCTACGCCAACGGCATCTATTTCGACACCGCAACCCGCGACCTGTTCGTCTCCGAACATATCGGCAGGCGCATCCTCGCCTACAAGGTGACGGCCGATTTCACGCTGGCGGACGACCGCGTGCTGATTTCCCTCGGCATCCCGAAGCCGTCCGGCTTCCCCTTCTACGACAAGACCGGCCCGGACGGCATCGATGTCGACGAGAACGACAACCTCCTGGTGCCCGAATATGGCGCCGGGCGCATCATGCGGATCAGCCGCAAGGGCGAATATCTTGGCGCGATTCCGGTGCCGATGCAGTTCGTCACCACAGTGATCCGGTCCGACGACCGCCAGGAGGTCTATTTCGGCGGCCCGTCCGACATCCATTCCGCGCAGGGCGCCGGCGCCATGGGGCGCATCCGCCTGAAGGCGGCCGACTGATGGCAAGGCTGGTCGCCCGCCCGATCCGCGCGCTCGTCGCCGGCTTCGTCCTAATCCTGGCGACGCGATCCGCGTTGCCGGCCGAGACCGCGCCGCTGCCGCCGGAGATCGAGGCCGTTGCCGCCGAGGCGCGTGCGGTGCTGCCCGCGCTGGCGCCGCCGATCGCCGACTGCATCGCGCGGCACGACACCGAGCATCCGGTCTTCCATGGCTGCATCGACTGGCATTCCGCCGTGCACGGCCATTGGGCGCTCATCGCGCTCTCCGCGGCGACCGGCGATCCGGCCTTCGCGGCCCCCGCGCTGGCCCGGCTCGCCGACCGTGGCCGGATGGCCGAGGAGGCCGCCTTCCTGGCCGCGCACCCGGATTTCGAGATGCCCTATGGGCGCGCGTGGTTCCTGCGCCTCGTCGCCGAGCATGTCCGCCTGACCGGGCGCGACGACCTCATGGCCATCGGCGATGCGGTCGCGGCCAGCCTCGCCGCCTATCTGGATACCGTCCCGCCGGACCCGCTCGCAACCTCCTACCGCAGCCAGTCCTGGGCGCTGATTAACCTGATCGAATACGCCACCTTCCGGCGCGACGCGCGGCTTTCCGCCCGCGTCCGCCGGCTGGTCCGCCAGGGCTTTACGGACGAGCGGACGATCGCCCGCGCCTGCCGGGGTGGCGTCGACCGGGGCAGCTTCATGGCGGTCTGTCCGAACCTGCTCTGGCTTGTCGCGCTGACGGAAGACCGCGCGAGTCTGATCCAGCTGATCCGCGACGACCGTCTGCTCGCCGGCTTCGCCGCGCCGGCTGGCAAGGCCGCGACGGTGCATGAGCGCGGCCTGCGCTTCAGCCGCGCCTGGGGGCTGTGGGCGGTCTGGCGGGCGAGCGGCGAGCCGGCCGCCGCCCGGGCCTATGCCGAGCATGTCGCGGCGGCGCTCGCCGCACGCGACTGGCAGGGCAGCTACCAGGCGGTCGGCCACTGGGTCGCGCAGTTCGGCGTGCTCGCGCTCCGGCCGCTGGTCAGGCCCGGGACGTGATCGGCACACCGCGCGGGGCAGCGTCGCGCAGGCGCACGGCCATGATGGCGAGCGCTGTGGCGAGCGTCACGGCGCCCATGCCGTAGGTGATCGCGCGCGAGCCCATGGTCGGGATCAGCCAGAAGCTGGTCACCAAGACGCCGAGGATGTTGCCGGCGGTCGAGACCGCATAGACCAGTCCGGAGATGCGGCCGGCATCGGTATGGGCGGTGATCAGCAGACGCACCGAGAAGGGTGAGAACACGCTGAGCGCGGTCAGCGGGAAGGCGAGCAGCAGCACGGTCGCCAGGAAGGCGCCGACCGGCCCGTCGCCGGCGACATCGAGCGCGAACAGGATGACCTTCTCGGAGATCAGCGGGATGGCCAGCATGTAGAGGCCGGACGTGGCGATGATCGCGCCGAGCACGCGCTGGTCCGGATGGGCGTCGGCGATCATGCCGCCGACGAAATAGCCGACCATCAGCGCGATCAGCACCACCGAGATCAGCACCGCCCAGGTATTCAGGCCGCCACCGAAATAGGGATAGAGATAGCGGCTGCCGAGCATCTCGAAGCTCATCAGCGAGAAGCCGAGCAGGAAGGCATAGAGGCAGAGCAGGAGGGCGTTGGTGGTCCGGGCAGTCATCGGCGGCTTGGCCTCGCTCACTTCCACTTCTCGTTCTTCCGCTCGATCGCGTGCAGCGTCTCGACCGGGGCGAAATCGTCGGTCAGGACCTGGCCCTTGACCGGATTGGACGGCTCGCGCCTGCCCTTGACCAGGTCGGTCAGCGGGTAGCGGAACGCATATTTCGCCTGCAGGGCTTCGGCGCGCTTGAGGAGGTCCGCGTCGGACAGCCGCTCGGCGTCGTTATAGGCGACCAGCACGACATTGCCGGATGCCGGGAAGAAGTCGACCTGCCGGAACACCGACTTCATGGTCGCCACGGCGGCGTTGAAGACCATGGTCGAGGGCTCGACATTCTGGGCGACGATGCCGCCCTCGGTCAGGTGCTCGGCGACCTTGACGTAGAATTCCTTGGTCAGCAGGTGGAACGGCACGAAGGGGCCGCGATAGGCGTCGATGCAGATCAGGTCGTAGCGCTTGGCCGGATTGCGCAGAAGGAACAGGCGCCCGTCCATGGCGACCGGCGCGAAGTTCTTTTCTTCCTTCACGGCGAAGTATTTCTTGGCCAGATCGATCACCTTCGGATCGATCTCGGCCACGTCGATCGCCGCCTCGGGCAGATGGACATGCAGGTACCACGAGGTGCGGCCGCCGCCGAGGCCGATCTGCAGGATCGAGTTCTGCGTCTTGGTGTAGGCGACCGCGGCGGTCATGAATTTGGTATACTCGACCGGCAGCGCCTTGGTGTCGGTCGTATCCATGACCGATTCCGTATAGAGGCGCTTGTTGTGGCCGAAGGTCATCGAGACCTGGGTGCCGCGCTTGTAGATATAGATGTTGTTGTACTGGCTCTCGACGAATTCGACCGGATCGTCGCCCGTCTGCGCCAGGACCGGGCCGGCCAGGGCGAGGGTCGGAAGCCAGAAGGCCGCCTGGGCGAACTGGCGCCGGCTGAGATGCTGCATCGGATGGACTCCGGTCGGGGCTCGGGTGCCGTGGGGCGGCAGGGACTCCCTGTTCAATAGTGCGCCCCCGTGACGATTGCCAGCCGAGCCGCCGCTCGTGGCACATCACAATGTCCTTGCATCCCCCTTCCCAACGGATTGTCGGGTGGCAAGATGGTTCGGGGTTGCGAGGCTTAACAAGTCGGGGCGAGGCTT
>NZ_JAHHZF010000022.1 GCF_018729455.1 Prosthecodimorpha staleyi
TTAGATCGAAATCCGAGAGGGTACGGCGGTTTCTCGGCCGCCGGTGGCTGATCTAAGGCTTCCTCCAACGAACCTTGACCGCTGCGCGCTCCCAGGCGTCAGCGGTCATGCCATTTTTGGAAAGACGCGAACTCCCATCGATCCTAACGAAATCGGTCTGGCAACGTCGGCTTATGGTTCTATGTGATCGAGTACTTCTATCATTTGACTTGGCTTCGGTCACAGAGCCCGCCTTAATGCTGAGCGGCAGCGGAAGAACGTCGCCGTGACGAGCAAAGACAACACCAAGGCCGCGGCCACCTTCATAGCCAAAAAGCAACAGATCGACGCGATGCTTCAGCGGATGGTTGCGCTCAGCGACGAGCAGTTCCTGGTCCACGGTGCGGCTGATCTCGTCGAGATGGGCCTGCATCGCGGCGGCTGGCACACGACCGACAAACTGCGGGTCCCGAAGAACATCACCCTGATCCTGCTGCCGTCGCGCTCTCCCGAGTTGAACCCGGTCGAGAACATCTGGCAGTACCTCAGGGCAAACTGGCTCTCCAATCGCGTCTTCGAGGCCTATCCCGACATCATCGAGGCAGCATGCGACGCCTGGAAAAGCCTCACCGCAGCCCCAGTCGTGATCACATCCATCGGAATGCGAGACTGGGCTCATATCGGTCAAGAATGAGGGCCGTTGGTATTAGCCCAATATAGGCGTTTATGCCCAAATTAATTATTTCATATTCCTATTACTAATTGTAAATTCTTCTTACCCAGTCAAAATGCGCAAAATAATTAAAAGTCAAAAAATTATCAAATAACCGGCTCCGTGATCATCAGAAAGAGTACGAAATGTGAAATGTAATTACTGCCGATAACGATTAGATACCACGCTCGACCGCGTCAAGATGGTTTCGAAAAACTCGTAGGAGCTTCATATGCTGGATTTTTTGCTTATAGATATCTTTTCGCAATGGAATTTTTATCTCTGGCTCAAGAACGATATGATGAATGGCTCTTCAGAGTGCCCGTATTACTACCTCGCTAAAATTATTAACAATCCAGGTCGGGGTGTTTAAGTATGCGTATGTTGTTTAACAAATTGCGGAAATCGCTCAAAGGCGCGCGTCGAAACGTTCTCGCTGACCATCCGGCACCGAATTTTGATGCTGATGCTTATCTCGCACGCTATCCAGACGTTGCTGAAGCCGATGTCGATCCTTGGAAGCACTATGTAGAATTCGGTATACTTGAGGGCCGGATATTTACGGCAAGGGTCGCGGCTCCCGGCGCAGTCAGACCCGAGGATACCGAAGAAATAGTCAAGTCAAAGTCGCACGTTTCGAAAACCGACCAGGAGATGTACACTAAGATCCTGCGGTCTGGGTATTTCGACCCCGACTGGTATCTCGAAAACTATCCGGATGTCCGCCTGTGCGGGTTCGGCCCGCTCGAGCACTGGTGCGATTATGGTGTTTGGGAGGGGCGCGATCCGGGACCACATTTCTCAACGTCCTGGTACTGGGAGCAGTACCCGGCAATCCGCAATGAAAATCCACTTCTCCACTATATTGAACATGGTGCCGCCGCCTATCTTGTTCCGGCGCCGCCCAAGGGATATCTGCGCACGGTCAATGACCTGTGGTCCTCGGTGCGCCATCTCGACGGGGAGTTATCGCTCGACCGGCGGCTCGGCTTCTTCAAAGGCGTCGAGTTGGTCGACGGCCGGCCGAAGAACAATCGCGTGCTCGACGCCTTAAAGACCGTCGTCGAGAAATACCCGTATGCTTACGATCGGATGATCTTCGTTCCTTGGCTTGTCCGAGGTGGGGCCGAATTGGTCGCCTCGCATTTCGCCCGTGCGGCTGCGGAGACTTTCGGACCCGAGTCTGTCGCGGTTGTGATGACTGACTGGGACCGGCCGGATGCACGCGACTGGATCGCCAACGGCGTCGATGTGATCTCCCTCCCCGGCCTCTTCCCCAAAGCTAATCTCGACGAGCGCGCGCAATTGATCGAAAATATCCTAAGAATATATCGACCTAAGGCAGTCCTCAATGTCAACTCGCCATCGTTCTGGGAAGCTCTGAAGGGTCGTGGAAGGTTTTTATCAGTTTACACCGCAGTATATGCCTGCTTGTTCTGTAGAGACTACGACGATGCGGGCAACCCGGCCGGGTACGCAGACTCGCATTTTCGCGACTCGATCGCGCATCTTACGCATCTCTATAGCGATAATGAACGTTTCCTGGCCGAGCTAGTGCGCCAATATCACCTGCCCACGGACCTACGCGCCAAGATGAGCGCTGTGCGACAACCGATCCACCTTGCGAGCAACTCGGTCCACTATCTGACATCACGCAAGATCCTCTGGGCCGGGCGCCTCGCCCGGCAGAAGAATTACGCCATTCTCCCTGCGATCACACGCGCGATCCCGGCCGATGCCACGATCGAGGTCTGGGGTGACGGTCCGTCCGAAGCGGTCGCGGCGCTCGAAAAGTTGGCCGCATCGAACCGCAAGATCGTCTACCGTGGCGCCTTCTCGTCCTTTGCCGACTTGCCGCTCTCCGAATATGCAGCCTTCCTATATACCGCGCTCTGGGACGGTATCCCGAACATCCTCCTAGAAGCGGGATCGCACGACCTGCCGATCATCGCGCCGGACATCGGCGGGATCAGCGAGCTAGTAGATGATACGACTGGCTATTTGGTCAAATCCGGAGCGCCGCATGATTTCGCTTTGATGGTTACTGCCGTGCTCGCCGACCCGGAAGCGGCAAGGACGAGGGCGCAAGCCATGGCACGCAGGCTTGTGCGGAACCATAGCTGGGACGGCTATGTGGAGGCGATATCGGGTTCCGGCCACTTCCTGGAGGCGTAATGCACTCGTCCATTTCAGTTACGGCGATCGTCAATGCGCATCGCGAGGGGCTCCTCGTCAAGCCAACGCTCGGCAGCGTGATCCAGGCAGTCGCGCATGCCCGTGAGCACAACATCACGACCGAAGTCATCATCGTTCTCGATCGCGCCGATTCTATGACCCGGACGATCGTCCACGATCATTGCGACGCAGAGAACTGGCGGGCCATTGAAGTCGATCATGGTGATCTCGGCCTCTCCCGGAACGATGGCGCCAAAGCCTCCAAGGGTGATCTCGTCGCCTTCCTCGACGGCGACGATCTCTGGGGCGACAATTGGCTGACCGCCTGCGCGAAGGCTCATGTGCATCGCCCCGAGCCGATCGTATGGCACCCCGAGGTCAGCATCTATTTCGGGCGCAATGCCTATTGCTATCGGCACATCGACATGGAATCGGAGGAGTTCAATCTGATCGATCTCTCCGTCTCCAACCCCTGGACGGCGCTCGCCTGCGCACGGCGCGATGTCTTTTTGCGTGCTCCCTACCCTCAAACGGATCTGACACGCGGCATCGGCTACGAGGACTGGGGCTGGAATCTTAGGAGCATCGAGCAGGGCGTAATTCACAAGGTCGTGCCCGGGACAGGTCATGCGATCCGGGTGAAGCGCCAGGCTGAATCGCTTTTAGGCCATACGAATGCGGTAGGCGCCGTACCGCATCCGACCATGCTCTTCCGGAAGGCACTCCTGCGCTCAATTCCGTATCGCGGCTGTCGCGATCGTCAGGACTTAAAAATAATGAGGCGTGGCAAAGCCGCGCTGCTCGGCGAGGGGGGGTAAAAGTAACGGCATAAGGGCTGCGCGTTCTTTATTAACCTAACCAATGTTCACGTGAAGAGTGCAGCACGTGTCCTTACCTGCTGCGCACGTCCAGCTCTGCGCTTAGGCATTAAAAAGTCTCCGATGGCGATGACGGGTTCGACTATGCAGCCAATGTCATGGTCGGCTTTGCTGGATGATCTACAGAAGGATGCGGTGCGTGAAAGATAGCCCCAAGACCATCAGAACGCACATAACTCCTTTCTGGACACTTCCCTGACAAGAGGTTTCGGAGACGAAATGAAACTCGTTGCCCTCGTTCACCTCAATATTACTCATAAAGGCCTGATATTCGGTTGGCCAGATATGCGCGTCTCGACCACGAACTACGGCGACCGTTTTGTCGCCTCTGCTATATTTCGGCAAATAAATACCGCGAATTTCAGGTCATTTATGTTTGGGCAGGACGTACCAGATAATATCGACTATGCCGTTGTGCGCGGGTCAACTTACTTGCACCACCAGTTCCAATTCGAAAAAGCTAACCGAACGATCGATAGTATCAATGCCCCTGTTGCGCTAGTAGGTCTTGGGGCGCAAAATTCTACACAAGATCCGCGTTTTTTAGACGGCAATTCCGACGCAAGATCGTTCGTTGCTCGGTTGAACGAAAAATGCTCATCGATCTCGGTGCGAGGCGATTTCACAGCCAAGGTCGTCGAACGGCTCGGAGGAAAGAACATCCGCGTGACTGGGTGCCCGACGCTATTCTATCATCTGCGTACGCCAGAAATCGCTGTTCCAGAGATGCTGCGCGGACAGAGGCGGTCCTTGGCGATTTCGACTCACATCGCGCTCGGCAAGACGATGTTCTGCCGCGACCCGGATCTAACCCTTGCCCTTCAAGGTCGTACGATCACACATGCCATCAAGAACTCTGCAGTTACCACGATCTACGAACAGGGAACCCGACTCGAATACGATGTTGCCGACCGAAGCCTGGCATTCGGCGAGCGCCTACGCGCTGCCCAGGGCGCCGTTTCGAAGCTCAAGGCTGATCTTTACTTGTCGCCGCTCGACCTGATGGTCCGCACGGTCTCGGTGAGAACGGTCGAGGAATGGATCGCCCGAATGCGGGACCACGATGCGGCGATCGGTTTTCGCTTCCACGGCAACATGGTCGCGATGGTGGCTGGACGACCGAGCTTCTACTTCACCTACGATTCTCGGCTCTCCGAGTTCTGCGATCTCTATCACCTACCGAGTCGAGCGATCGAAGACGGCTGGCAGGACCCGATCCAAGCCATCCTGGATCACGACTGGGCGGAGACCAACCGGCGCTTCGCAAAGGCGTTCGGGGAACTGAAGGCATTCTACGAAGAGAATGGCGTCGATCATACGCTTTGAAGCCGGTGTATCCATGCGATATGTATTCATCATTACTTATGGCCGATCCGGATCTACCTTGGTTCAATCCATATTGAATGATATTCCCGGTTGGAGAATATCTGGCGAGAACTACAATACTCTGTATTATATTTATAAAAGCGTTCGTTCCGCGAATCGATCGCACGAAGATTATGGTAAGCAACAGACCAATGCGACGAACCCGTGGTACGGAGCCGAGCACATCGATGCGGACACATTCACCACCGATCTCGTCGAGAGTTTTAAGCGCAACATCCTCAACCCCTCGGAGGATACCCGCGTCCTCGGCTTCAAAGAAATCCGACATTTCGGTATCGACATGGACGACCTCGGTGGCTACCTGAACTTCCTTCGCGCTTGTTTTGCGCCCGCCAAGTTCGTGTTCAACATGCGCGAACCTGGCGCCGTAGCGAAGTCAGGCTTCAAGGCCGGGTGGTGGAAGGGGCAGGACCCTGCGAAGATCGAAAGCAACATCGCGCGCTATAACGACATGATGCTTGCGCTCGCAGCCTCCTCCGACTGCTGCTTGATCTCCTACGATCAGTATACACGCTCATCGGACGCGCTCCGGCCACTTTTCGATTTTCTTGGCGAGCAGTTCGAAGAGCGTGCCGTTGAAAAAGCTCTTTCGAACCGGTTGGTACACTGAAGGTCAGTGGAAGTTTTCTTGGCTGCGATGACCCGGCTCAGGACGGACGAATTTGCGCTAATTTCTATATCACTTGGACACCTCGAAGAACCCGGCCCGCTGCCGCCTTTGGACCGGAGAACGCCCGTCCGCGCGGCGATGACGGGTCGGTCGTGGTGCTTTCTGGCCTTTGACGCCGCGTCTGCGCCTATCAGGGGCCTTCCTCAGGCTGTCTTCGGGTGCTCTGTGAGCCAGAGGTAGCGGCGGAATTGAGAGGTGGCCCCGCTTGATCGGACAGCGCCCCGCGAAATCTGAGTGGATCTCCTGCCGGGGGTCGGATGCGGGGCTTGGCGATTTTGTCGCAGCGTCGGGAGTGCGTAGCCCGACCAGAGCGGCGACAAAATCGCGGGCGGCGATCAGGCGGCCAAGGCCATCTGCCGGCCGCCGAAATAGGCCTCGTCGGGCGTGCGCCCGTCAAGGCTCGAATGCGGGCGTCCGGAGTTGTAGAAAGTGATGTATTTCGAGATCGACGATCTTGCTTCCGGCACGCTATCGTAGGCCTTGAGATAGACCTCCTCGTATTTGATCGATCGCCAGAACCGCTCAACGAAGACATTGTCCCGCCAGGCACCCTTGCCGTCCATGCTGATCGCGATGCCGGCCGCCGCGAGCAGGCTCGTGAACGCGTGGCTTGGTGAACTGGCCGCCCTGGTCGGTATTGAAGATCATGGGCTTGCCGTGGCGAACCATGGCCTCTTCCAGCGCCTCGATACAGAATGCCGTCTCCATCGTGATCGACACGCGATGCACCAGCACCCGCTGGCTCGCCACATCGACGACCGCGGCCAGATAGACGAAACCGCGTCGCATCGGGATATAGCTGATATCCATGGCCCAGACGTGGTCCACCGTCTCGACCTTCACCCCGCGCAGCAGATACGGGTAGATCTTGTGTCCCGGCGCCGGTTTGCTGGTGTTCGGACGACGATAGATCGCGGCTATACCCATACGCTTCATCAGCGTCGCGACATGTCGGCGGCCGACCGTCACGCCCTCGCGCCGCAACAGAGACTGCAGCATCCGAGCTTCGGCGAACGGAAAATCGAGGTGCAGTCCGTCGAGGCGGCGCATCAGCGTCAAGTCTTCGGCCGACACCGGCCGCGGCTTGTAGTAGGCCGTCGACCGGGCGAGGTTTAGTACCTCCGCCTGGCGCGAAACCGGCAGGTCGTGCCCCCGATCGATCATCGCTTTGCGCTCGGCAATCCGGCCTTGCCGAGCGCGCCAGCTAAAAACTCATTCTCCAATGCCAACTGGCCGATCTTGGCGTGAAGCGACTTCACGTCCACCGGCACCGTGCTCGCCTCGGCCTTGTCCGAGCCGAACACACCGGCAGCCCCTTCCAGGAGTTGGTTCTTCCAGGTCGTGATCTGGTTCGGATGCACGTCATACTGTTGCGCCAGATCGCTGAGGGTCTTCTCTCCCTTCACGGCGACCAGAGCCACCTTCGCCTTGAAAGCCGGGGAATGCGTCCGGCGGGTTCTCTTGGTCATCGAATGCTCCTGATCGGCGGCGAAATCCTCGCCGCTCTCAGGCAGAAAATCCACTCAAGCGACCGTCCGAATTTGCGGGGCCACCTCTCTGAGACTCCCGTTTGTAGATCCGAATCCAAATATTGTACTGAAAATATAAGGAGCTAGCTCCTCTCCAATTTTTGAGTTGGCGTGATGCTGGTCGCCATCTTTATTTGAGCGATATTCGGGCGACATAAATCCATCGATATCAATCATGTGTGGAAGTAAACGCACAGCCGGGATACATTCTTTCTCTAGGAAACTTGCGAAGATTTCACGAACTCTGTTGTCAATGAAACGGATTGTGTCTAAGTTTTGACCTTGGCAGTATTCGCTTGCTGCGAAAAGTCGCGGCGCTTCAGCAACGACGACTGACGAGACCACTTTTTTCAGCGCCCTTAGGAATTCCATCTGAGGGCGTTGCTTCGCTTCTATAATGGCATCCCATGTGGCGGTTGAAATCGCCCATCGCTCACGCTTGAGAGTATCTAAGTGGCCAAAATTCCTGGCGACCCTCGTGAAATGTGCGCTGTGAAAGCCGATTGACACAATATGCGGAGCATTCTCGTATCCAGGAAGTGGAAGAGATTGCACATATTTTGTCAGTTCCGGCTTGGTAATCGTTATAGAACTTCCATCGGCCGTAAAAAATGAATCGCAAAGATGCTGATGAGCACCGAGTGGTTGCGATTTCACTTTTAGCGACGGATTGATCGATTTTACGCCCTTCACGAGCGACCAGATATGAGAATCCCCAAGAAAGACTATGTCCATATCACTGCGTTTCCATTATTTCAAGAAGAATTTCATCACAAATTGCATCGGCCCTGCAGACTTTCGGTTCATTTTTTGCCAGAGCAAAGCCATGAGCCTTCGATGGCCGGTGTTGGGAGAAAAATTGCTCCATTACATGGGAAATTCCATAAGGATTGACTTCTCGCATGTCTGGTTCGAAAAACATGCTGCGCATAGGGGGAGACGCAATGATTTCGTAGGAGGGGAAATAATCTACGAATTCGTGTTTTCCGGCGAGATGGCCCGCCGCTGCACGTAGAACTGCTTTTGAATACGACGACGAAACAACAACATTCCCACCCGTCGCTGTGGCCATCAAAGCAACCGGAGATACAGTCAAAATTATCTGACCATCTGGTCGGTTTGCACGAAATTTTGAGATGAAGGCATCAAGGTCCGAAACGATTTGTTGATGATCAAAGTTCACGAGTTCGTGCTTGTGAGGATTGAACTCTCCGCCGTTCGTCCCGGGGCACAATGGGTAAGCAGTTCCGGTATCTTTGTTGATCCAAGTCTCAGTAAGGCCAAGCGTAAAGATAAATGTTTTCGCTAATCTGAACATCAAGGCGACATTCTTCAAATGTAGACGACGGGAAACATCCACCTGCTCTGGGGTTTCCAATGGAGGTTCAATCGTTGGGCGAAGCGGGTCGACGTAACCACCCCTAAATCGCCAAATCTCGTCGTCCTGACGCACCCCTAAAGCGCGATCCATCAGTTGAAGTAACTGTCGAGGGGAGTAAATATTGCCAAATCGTGCCGAGTAAATGCCGTACCCAAACTTTGGAGCGGCCTCTGCCGGCATCCAGTGCGGACTTGGCTCGGTGTCGACGTAAGAGAACCCTGAGGTCTTCAAGTGTCGCCCAATGTGCTGCGCGAAGCAACTGCCCGCTGCAGCAATCGGGCCGTCTGCGATTTCAAATTTCTTTTCATACCAATCCAAGATTGAAAGCGGATGCCTATTAGCAACCGACTTCATCCACTTCGACTTATCGGGGGCCGATTTATAGGGGTGCAACCTTCCGTTCCTTCTCGCTGTCAAGATATGTTACGGACGGCATGGGGTAAAATAAAGAGGTGACCCCGCGAATTCGGACTGTGAAATCCGGCGAAGCCGACCGCTTGATGCACGCGAAGCCGACCGCTTGATGCACGCGAAGGCGACCACCTGATCCGGAGGAAGGCGACCACCTCGCAGACGCCGAGCGGGGCGTGTTTGGAGGGTGACGTTTCGTGGTCTCGGGATCAAGCTCCGAGGGTCTTCTCGGCGAGCCTCTTTCGCATGGACTCGCCTCTGATCTCGATGCGGTGGGCGGAATGGACGAGCCGGTCGAGGATGGCGTCGGCGAGCGTGGCGTCGCCGATTGCCGCGTGCCATTCGGCGACCGGGATCTGGCTGGCGACGAGGGTCGAGGCCCGCCCGCAGCGATCCTTGTCAACGGGCCGCGGAATCTCCCCACTTTTGGGCTCTTAAAATTCCCCGGTTGAGAGTGCTGTTGATCAGTGGTTGTTCTGGTCTGCGGCTCCTGATTTGGGCGGTCGGCCGCGCCGGCGCGGGACAGCGATCGGCGGGGGCTGGATGATGGCCTTGGACCGGATGTGTTCAGGGACCAGATCGGCATGATGGCGCAGGCGATAGCTGGCGCCTTCGATCTGGACGACGCTGGCGTGATGGAGCAGGCGGTCGAGGAGCGCGGTGGCGACGACAGGGTCGCCGAAGACGTCGCCCCATTCGGCAAAGCCGCGGTTTGAGGTCAGGATCATGGCACCGCGTTCGTAACGGGCGTTGACGAGTTGGAAGAAGGGGTTGCCGCCGCCGGCGATGACGGGCAGGTAGCCGATCTCATCGACGATCAGGAGAGCGAAGCGGCAGAAGAAGCGGCTCTTCTCGCGCAGGGTTGCCGCCGACGCTGACCATGCCCTCGTGCGAGACGCGCCGCTCGAGCTTCAGAAGCGACCGGTAAGGCACCAGCGGCAGCGGCTTCAGCGCCGGCTTCTCCTCGGCGTAGGCCTCCGCGACGACCCGGCCGGTGGTGGCGTGGACGCGGGCATTGGCGACGGTATCGAGCCAGTGCCGGAGCTGGACGTTGAGGTCTTCCAGATCACGGAACGTCCGGGCCAGGAAGAAGTCTTCGCGGATGTAGCGGAACGGCCGTTCCACCTTGCCCTTGGTCTTGGCCCGATACCGCCGGCAGGCGCGCGGCTGGAAGCCATAGTGCCGGGCGAGATCGAGAAGGCCGCGGTTGTAGACGACCAGCCCGTCCGGATCCTCGCCGACGACCGCAGTCTTCATGCGGTCGTAGAGGATCTCGCGCGGCGCGCCGCCGATCGCCTCCAGGGCGGCGATGTGGCAGCGCAGGATCGTCTGCAGTGTTGATTTCCGCGGAGAACTGACCCGGGCGACGCGGATTTTTCCATTGAGAATTGACCCATGTTTGAACCTCGTCCCTCGCCATCGGCGCGGGGGACAGCGGAGTGATCGACATGGAGTTATTGAGCGTCATCCGGCGCTGGCACTACCGGGATCGTTTCTCGATCCGAGAGATCTCCCGGCGCACCGGACTTTCGAGGAACACTGTTCGCAAATACCTTCGGTCTGACAGCATCGCGCCACGGTTCAACGTTCTTCCACTTGCTCAGCCGGCTCTACGAACGCACAAGCGTCGTCATCACCACAAACCTCAGCTTCAGCGAGTGGGCCACGGTCTTCGGCGACGCCAAGATGACGACCGCGTTGCTCGATCGGCTCACCCACCACTGCCACATCATGGAGACCGGCAACGACAGCTTCCGCTTCAGAAACAGCTCGGCAAAACCCGACAAGCCAACCAAGGAGAAAGCCCGAAACTTGACGACAAACTGACCCCGCGACCATCATCAAGGCGGGTCAGTTCTCAGTGGAAAGCCCGGGTCACTTCTCCGCGGAAATCAACACTCAGATTTTTCGGCGGACGATATCCTGCAGCATCTCCTTGTCGAGGGAGAGGTCCGCCACCGGCCTTTTCAGCTTGGCATTCTCCTCCTCGAGCTGCTTCAACCGCCGCATCTCGGGCTGCGTCAGCCCCTCATACTTCTTCTTCCAATTGAAGTAGGTGGCTTGGCTGATCCCCGCCTTGCGGCAGATCTCGGCGACCGGCACACCCTCGCCGCCCTGCTTCAGGATGAACGCCTTCTGGCGTCCGTGAACTTCGATGCCTTCATCGGCTCCGCTCCGCCCAGCACCGGGCTCGCACGCCGAAACTCTAACTCCGAACGCTCCAGTTTTCTGGGTTCAGACCACCGGCATCGTCCGAAAGCAGATAAGGGAACTGTTGGGTATCGGCCGCAGGCAGTTCGGCCAAGAGAGCGGCAGCGAGGTCCGGATGGCGCTCCGCCATACGGGATGCGTCACTTCGATATTCCTCTGCTATCCAATGGCATATCTCGTTCACGACAGCCGGATGACGCCTCTTTCGCAGAACGAGATCGCAGCGCCGCTTCGTAGCGACCACTTCCGGACGCGCCGGCACGAGCGCCGTTCGGGCCAGGAGGCTCGAGATGACGTTGAACCAGCCGACGGCGATCCCCTGGCCTACGAGTGCGGCCTGAATGACAAGTGAATAGTCGGTGAAAAGCATTTCGTTCGTCGCCGGCCTATTGTCGCCCGACGCGAAAAACATTTCCCAGTGAACCGGAGACCCGCTCAGCGTGATCATCCGCGCGGCCGCTGGTATCAGGGCTCCGGCATCCCCGCGCGCACCTTCGTAATGAGCGGCACAGACCGGAAGCAGCAGCTCGCGCATGAGTGGGAAGATTTCGAAGTCATCGGTCGGACCTGGATCGAAACGCATGGCGATGTCGACGCCGTCGACGGCACCCTCGAGCGATCCATTGATGAGCTGGAACTGGATCTCCTCACCGGGGAACCGTGCCTGAAATCGCGCGAGTCGAGGCAAGAACCAATGCGTCGCGAACGCAGCCGACACTGACAGCACTATCGGGCGCCGAGCCATGCGCTTTCGGTCGACAAGCTCAATAACCGTGCGCTCGATATTGTCGAAACTTCCCGAGACGCTCGAGAAAAGTCTATCGCCTTCCTCAGTCAGCACGACCCCCGATGGGGTGCGTCGAAACAACTGTAGGCCAAGATGAAGCTCCAGGCGTCCAATCATCCGACTGATCGCCGGGCTGGTGACGCCAAGTTCCTTGGCTGCCTTCGAGAATGTTCCGCAGCGCACGGCCGCCTCGAAGGCGACAAGCGCATTCAGGGAAGGAAGCAACCGCCGAAGCCGGGACATTACAAAATGTAACCTTGCCCTTGATGATTTGGGGCGTTGCCGGATCTGTCGGGTTCCGGACACAATGGCTTGGAAGGCGGGGTCTGACCCCTCGCGCATGCAATCATAGGATGCACTCCATGTCTTTCGCTGACTTCAAGGTCCTGACCTTCGACATCGTCGGAACCTGCATCGACTTCGAGAGAGGTGTCCTCGACGGCTTTCGCAATGCTGGCGGACCGGCCGCAGCCAAACTGAGCGAGGAGGAGATTTTCGGTGCCTATCTCGCCGCTCGCGAGCACTTTCCGGGCGCGGCGAGTGCGGTGATGCGCGACGTCTATCTGCTCGCCGCAAAGAATCTCGGCCTGCCCACGGACGAGGCTGCCGCGGACTGCTACTTTCGCTTTTTCTTCAACGCGCCGGCTTTTCCCGATTCCGTCGACGCGTTGCGGCGCCTGCGGCGCAAGTTCCGTCTGGTCGCCATGACAAATTACGACAGGGTCGCCTACACCAACTGCGCGAACAAGCTGGGGCTGCCGTTCCACGACAGCGTGACTTCCGACGAAGCCAAGTATCCGAAGCCTGATCCACGCTTCTTCGCGTTCAATCTCGGTCGTCAATCGGCCTTTGGCTACAAGCAGGAGGAGATCCTCCACGTCGCGCAGAGCCAGCACCATGACATCGGTGTTGCCCGGGAGCTCGGATACAAGGTCTGCTGGATCGAGCGTCGCAAGGGCCTGAAGGGCTTCGGCGGAACTCCGGTACCGAAGGTTCTCACGAAGCCGGATTTCCATTTCGCCACACTCGGTGAGCTTGCCGACGCCGTCGAGCGCGGCTGATCTTGCGGTAATCGTCGAGGCGGGACCCATGCAACGGATGACGCCGGCACCTTCTCTCTGGCGGGAGACCGCGACACCGGCTCCACCCCTCAAGGCGCTATCCGGCAGCGTAACGGCGGACGTCGCCATAGTCGGGGCCGGGTATACCGGCCTCTCCGCAGCGTTGCGGGCCATCGAGGCGGGCCTCAAGCCCGTGATCATTGAAGCGGAGGAGGTCGGCTTCGGCGCCTCGGGCCGCAACGGTGGTGTTGTCTCCACGAAGTATCGCGTCTCGCTAAGCGACATGGCGAGGCACCACGGCGTGGAGACAGCCAAGCGGATGAGCCGCCTCGGTCACGACGCCATGGACTGCGTCGAACGCTATGTCGAGGAGCTCGGTATCCAGCAGGCTGGGCTTGCGAAGACAGGCAACCTGCGCTGCGCGCACAACGCCCAGGCCTTGGCGGCTCTGACGGGCGAGGCCAGGACCGTGCGGGAGACGTTTGGCGACCAGAGCCTGAGACTGCTCGACAGAGCGGAGACCGCATTCGAGACGGGCAGCCAGGATTTCGCCGGGGGTGTCCTCAATAGCCACGCCGGGGTCATCCACCCCCTCAACTATGCTCGCGGCCTGGCACGAGCCGTCGTAGCGGGGGGCGGCGAGATTTTCGAACGCTCTCTGGTCGAGCAAGCGAAACAGGCACCAGCAGGCATCGAATTGACGACGTCCCGAGGTTCGGTGCGCGCGGAGCGCCTGATCGTCGCGACGAACGGCTATTCCAACCTCTCGTCGGCAACTTCCATGGTGAGGCAGGCCGTCATTCCCTTCCGGAGCGCGATGATCGCAACGCAACCGCTTCCGCCCGAAACCTTCAACTCTCTCGTGCCTCATGCACGCGGCTACAGCGAGACGAGGCGCATGATGCGCTGGTTCCGGCGCATCGACGATCGCCTTCTCTTCGGCGGCCGCGGGGCTTTCGGCAAGACGGACTCCGCCTCGGCCTTCACCGCGCTCGAGACGGCGATGAAGGGGATCTTTCCGAAACTTGCCGACGTGCCGATCACCCACCGCTGGTCCGGACTCGTCGCCATGACGATGGATTCTCTGCCGCAGATCGGACTCGCCAATCCGAGGACCGCCTTCTCGTTCGGCTATAACGGCACCGGAGTCGCGATGGCGAGCTTGCTTGGCCGCCATGCGCTCGAACTCGTCATCGGCGAGAAACCTGATCTCGGCCTGATGCGTCGGGACCGCCCGGAAGCGATCCCCTTCTATTTCCTGCGGGAACCCGCCGTCCGCACCGTGGTGGGCTGGTACCAGTTCCTCGACAAGATTGGCCGTTGAAAGGCATGAGCCCGATCTGCGGCGAGTCATAGCGTGCTGCAGATCCGCAATGCCTCCAGCATCGCCGAGTGGATATTGCGGCTGGCGACCGCATCGCCGATGCGGTGCAGCGTGAAGCCGGGCGCTGGAGGCACCGGCTGTGGCGCGGCCATCGCCAGGGCCTCGAGATCGGTCACGCCGTCATTGGCCGAATGCCCGCGAAGCGCGTCGTAGACTTCGGACATCGGGACGGAGCCATGCTCGACCACCACGTGGTCGACGAGGCGGGTCGATACGTCCTGCGAGAGGTCGCAGAAGAGCTTGCACAGGAGCCGGTTGTCTTGGCGCGCGACGCTGATGAGCCGCGTCTCCGTGACCGGCTGGATGCCGTACTTCAGGAAGAGCTGCTTCCAGCGGGTGCGCTCGGAATAGGTCAGTTCCTCGGCAATCACAGCGTCGACCGAAATGTAGCTGACCCGCGCACCCATCTCGATTGCTCGCTCGGCTGCCAATGGCGCGGGATGCCGGCCAGTTCCGTCGACCACCAGCACGTCTCCCGAGAGAGACACCTGGCCGGTCAGGACGTCCCAGGTGTTGGTGCAGAGAGCCTCTCCCTCACGGACATCGATCATCGGCAAACCGCCGGTCGCCATGATCACGACGTCCGGACTGAGCGCGGCGATGTCGTTCTCGTTCATATAGGCGTTGGTGTGCATGTTCACGCCGAGGCGCCGAAGCTCTGCAACCCGCCACTCGACGATCCCCTTCAGGTCGCGCCGCCAGGAGTGAGCGCCAACGAGGATCTGGCCACCGAATTCAGCCGCTGCCTCGTAGATAGAGACATCGTGGCCACGCGCGGCGCTGACGCGCGCGGCCTCGAGGCCGCCGGGTCCGCCGCCAACGACCACAACCCTGCGGCCCGGTTTATCCGACTTCGGAATCACATGCTTCAACGTGAGTTCGCGGCCGGTGACCGGATTGTGGAGGCAGGATGGACGATGCTGGGACTGGCAATGGGTCGCGCCCACGCAGGGCCTGATCTCTTCCTCCCTGCCGCTCGCCATCTTTACGACGATGTGCGGGTCTGCGATCTGGGCGCGCGTCATGCCCGCCATATCCACCTTGCCTTCACGCACGGCGTATCGGGCTGAAGCGAGGTCTGCGATGCGCGCGGCGTGGAAGACCGGCAGTCCTACCTCGCTTCTGAAGACGCCAACTGGCTCCACCCAGGGAGCCAGCGGGGTGCCCATCCCCGGCATGTTGTACTTGGCCAGTGCCGGCACCGACTCCATCGAGCCATAGATCGCGTTGAAGAAATCGACAGCTCCGGCTTCCTTCAGGATTTGGCAGATGCGGATGCAATCTTCCAGGTGCAGCGAATTGTGCGGCCCTTCGTCGACGGTGAGTCGGATCCCTACGAGGAAATCGTCGCCTACCGCTTTACGGATTGCCTCATGGACCATCAGCACGAAGCGACACCGGTTTTCGAGTGACCCGCCGAAACGGTCGGTCCGCCTGTTCATGTCGGGCGAGAGGAACTGGCCGATAAGGTGCCCGCCGGCATGCGTTTCGATACCGTCGAGACCGCCCTCCTTGCAGCGCAGGGCGGCGGCCGCAAAGGCCTTCACCACCCGGGCGATATCGTGCTCGTCCATCTCCTTGGGTATGCTGCGGTGAGCGGTCTCGCGGATCACCGAGGGGCCAATGGTGGGCAATCTGTCGGCAGCATAAGGATCGCCGCGGCGGCCGAGATGCGAGATCTGGCACATGAGAGCGGCGCCCTGCGCGTGCATCCGGTCGCTGAAACGCTGCAGATAAGGAATGATCTCGTCGGTGCCGACGTTGAGCTGCCGAAAGATGTTGGGCGAGTCGATATCGACATTTGACGACCCGCCGAACATCGAGAGCCCGATGCCGCCTTTCGCTTTCTCCTCATGGTAGCTCTGATAGGCGTCGCCGGGCATTCCTCCCTCTTCAAGCCCACAGGCATGGCTGGTGCTCATGATCCGGTTGCGGATCGTCAGGTGCTTGATCTTCAACGGCTGAAGGAGGGGATCCTTGGCTACGATCGCGGGGTCAGGAATGTACATGGCTGTTTCCGGGACTTGGGCCAAGCGCCGCCGTTCGCGCGACCAGACCGCATGGCTTTGACCAGTGGTGATGAGGTTTCCCGCGCCGTCCGGCGCGGCGGTCGTGGGCTAGAGAACTTGGCTGAGGAACTGCCTCGTGCGCGGGTCCTTGGCGTTGGTGAAGAATTCCTGCGGAGGGCCGTGCTCGACGATGACGCCGTGGTCGGTGAAGTAGATGTGGTCCGCCACCTCGCGGGCGAACCCCATCTCATGCGTCACCAGGATGCACGTCATCCCGTCGGCTGCGAGTTCCTTGATCGTCACAAGCACCTCCTTGACTGTTTCCGGATCGAGGGCCGCCGTCACTTCGTCGAACAGCATGATCTCCGGACGCATGGCGAGGCTCCGCGCGATGGCGACGCGCTGCTGCTGTCCGCCCGAAAGCTGTCCTGGATAGACGTCTTCCTTTCCGGTGAGCCGCACCTTCCTGATGAGATCGCGGGCGCGGATCTCGACCTCGGCCTTCGGCTCCCGCAGAACCTTGACCGGCGCCATCATGACGTTCTCGAGCGCGGTCTTGTGGGGGAAAAGGTTGTACTGCTGGAAAACGATGCCGACCTTCTTGCGGAGCGCGAGCTTGTCGAGCCGGGGGTCGTTGACCTCCTGTTCCCGGACCTTAATGGAGCCCCGTTGAATGGGGCTGAGGCCGTTGATGCAACGGATGAGCGTGGATTTGCCGGATCCGGAAGGCCCGATGATACAAATCACCTCGCCTTTCCGGACATCGAAACTGACCCCCTTGAGTACCTCCAGCTCGCCGAACGACTTGTGGACGTCGCGCAGCGACACGATGGGCTCCCCAGTAGCCTTCGCGGGTCTGGTCATGTCGGAGTTGCTGTCAGACAGCATATTTTTGCTCCAGCCGGCGCGTCCATAGCGCAATGGGGTAGATATATGCAAAGAAGAGACACAGCAGGAACAAGTAGAAGGGGAACAGCAGGTCCGGTCTTGCACCTGCCGCCTCCATCCCTGCTTGGGCGTTGGAGACGGCTTCGTGAACGCTGAAAATCGAGGCCATCGGCGTCGACAGCGTCAGCAGCGCATACCAGTTCATCCATGGCGGGATCGCGCGCTTCACGCATTGGGGAAGAATGATCAAGCGCAGCGTCTGCGAACGGGTGAACGCGAGCCCCTCGGCCGAGTCCCACTGGCCGGTTGGAATGGAATGCACCGCACCCCTGACGATCTCGCTGATGTTGCCCATGACCGGAAGCGCGAAGGCAATTGTCGCCTTGAACCAGTCGGGCAGAGGCATCCTGATGCCGCCGGGGAGCCTGAGTTCGGTCGGCATGAGGTACATGATGGCGAAGAGGATCACCAGCCATGGCGAATTGCGCAGGAGATGCGTGACGAAACGGGACGGAGCCCGCACCAGCCCGCTGAGGCTGATCTGCATCAGGCCGAGGGCCACGCCCAGGATGGTGGCGAGAGCCATCGCGATGAAACTCATCGCCAGGTTCAGGGCAAAGCCCTTCAGGATGAAGGGCAGCCAGTTCCCGAGCGTTTGAAGCGCCGACGGTCGGCCTGATGCGGCCGACTGCGCCCAAGCCGAGACGACGGACACGAGGAAGGCCGCGAACAGGCACGCGCCGTAGCGCCAGCTGATCCAGGAGAGCGGACGCCACAAGGCCTCGGTATCGAGAACGAAGGCGCGCCGGGTCATTGGCCGTATCCCGGCAGGGCGAGGCGGCGCTCCAGAAAGTGAAGCGCGCTGGCGAGCGCGGTTACGACGATGATGTAGAAGAGGCAGAGCAGAAGCATCATCTCGGGGACATTGACGTTGTCCGACCAGACCTGGTTGAGGACGTAAGTCATCTCAGGCACGGCGATCACGTAGGCGAGCGAGGTTGTCTTCGCCAGGCTGACGAGGTTGTTCGTCAGCGCCGGTAGGCTGATGCGGAAGGCTAGCGGCAACGTGATGTAAAGATAGATCTGCCAGGGGGAGAAGCAGAGGCTCTCGGCGGTCTCCAGCGTCGATTCCGGAACGGCCTCCAGGCCCGATCGAAAGATCTCGACATTGAAAGCCCCACCGAAAATGCCGAGTGAAATGATGGCCCACCCATAGGCCGAGATAAGCGGCTGCGAATAGCCGCCCATGTCCACGGCCGGAGTCAACGCACCGAGACCGAAGAAGAAAAAGAGAAGCTGGATCATCGGAGGCGTATTACGGAAAGCCTGGATATAGGCGTCCATCAACACGCGCAGTGCGACACTTCGCGCCGTCTGGGCCCAGGCTCCGACGACGCCGACGACGAGCGAGAGCAAAAGTGTCCAGAAGATCAGCTGGAGCGAATTGCTGGCGCCCGCCCAGAACCGGTTGAACTCGTAACTGTCGTAGAAGACGTTAAAGTTCAGACCGGTCGTCTCGTACAGCCACTTGAAATAAGGCGCAATGACATCAAGCATGAGCATCCATCAGTAAGGCCTCGGGACCGCGCAGACCGCTTCCTCTGGCACTCCTGCGATCTCGAAGAAACGCAGGAGTGCCAGAGGCTTTCAGTCCCGGCATTGAATGCCGAGACATTGGCGTTCCTGTTCGAGCTCAGTTTTTCGGCGCGAGATAGGACGTGTCCCACTTCAGCTTGTGATTTTGCTCCGCAAACCAGGGGTCCAGTTTGACGTTCCATTTCTTGGCGAGATCGATCAAAGTACCTTCGGCCTGCCAGCGATAGGCCATCCCGGTCATGAAGACGCCCCAGCCCTTGTTCTGCTCCTCAAGCGGAACGGCGGCAGCCCAGGGGTTGGTGTAGAGGGTGCGCACGGGCATTTCATAATCGGCCCACTCCGGCAGCTCGAGGTCGGCCATGATGCTCACGTCGTCATACAGCCATGCGACGCACTTCCCGCTCCGCAGCGCTTCCTTGCCTTCAGTATTGCCCGCGTAAGCCGTGAGCTTGGTCTTGAGTTGGGTCTCCGCCATCTTGTTGTAGGCGTTGCCCTGCTTGCCGCACACGGGCTTGTCCGCAATGTCCTTCCAATCCTTGATCACGCCCTTCTTGGCCAGAAGAGTCGGACCAGACGTCCAATAGGAAGGCTCGATGATGCCGATGACTTTCCGCCGATCAGCGGTGTCGTACATGCCGCCGATGATCAGGTCGATCTTGCCCTGCTGCAGCATCTGAATGCGGTTCGCGGAGGTGATGACGACGGGTTCGAACTTCACGCCGAGCGCCTCGGCGACGCTCTTGGCGAGATCCACCTCAATACCCTGAAGCGAACCGTCCGTTGCCGGGAAGGACCAGGGCTTGAAGGCGCCCTGGACGCCAACCCTGACAGAGCCGCGGTCGAGGATTTCCTTGAGACGCCCGTCTGCCGCCTGCGACGCGCTGCTCGCCAGGACCGCACAGGCGCTCACGACGGAGACCATCAACGCGCCAAGCACCGTTGATTTCATGAATGATGGCATGTCTCACTCCCCTTTATGAAGACTGGATGATCGTTCTGGCTTTCCTCAAGCCGCGTCTCCTCGCGGAAAACAGGTCTTCTGATGCTCAAGGAAAGCGTCGACTTCCGCGTGGACCTGTTCAGCGCTCCAGCCGAGAAGGTCCGCTACTGATAAAGCTGCATGCGTAACGAGATCGCGCTCGACATGGTGCCCCCAGGCGCGCCCGGTCCGCGTGTAGAGTATGCCGCGCAAGTCTCGGGCATGCTCCTCGCTGACCGCCTTGCGATAAGCCTCACGTCTGTCAGACCCGGAACCCGACATCGCGGAGGGGGGCTTGGTGTTTTGGTTGGCGACGGCGAGCGCCGATTGCGGAAGCGGTAGTATCTTGGCGACCGCGTCACGCAGTTCACGGGCGGCGCTCAAGTGGCTCTGCACCGGTCCCGCAGTCAAGGCGAGCACTCTCGGCAGGCCGCGGTCGGTCAGATCGTGAATTTCACGCGTGCGACGGCCCATCGGTTGGTCGGGATCGAAGGTCAGGGGGCGTACGCCCGCCCAGGTGAACGCGATGTCCTTGCGCTGGAGCGACAAGCCCGGGAGCAGATGATTGGCTTCACCGAGCAGGAAGTCGATGTCATCGCCGTTGGTGCGAGTCGTGTCGGCATCATCGTCGAAGGGGGTCTCGGTCGGTCCGAAACAGAACCAATCGTTCTCAAGGGGCAGGCAGTAGAACGGCAAGCCGCCGCGATGAAGCGTGGCAATACCGAAGCTCCTGTAGCGCTCCGGCAGGCGCACGACGATATGGGCGCCCTTCGTGCCTCTGACGAGAGGACGATTGGAGGCGCGTCCTGCGGGCAGGATACCATCGATCCATGTGCCCGCCAGATTCAGGACGACTTTGGCACCAATCGCTTGCCTGCACCCCGATTGGTCACAAAGATCGACGACCCAGTCTCCGTTCGCGCTGCGCTCGCGAAGCGTGGCCATCGTGAAGAGCCGCAATTCGGCGCCGTTGCGCTCCGCTTCGAGCGCATTGTCGACGCAGATCCGGTCAGGCGAGTCGATCATGTATTCGCGGTATGTCGCGATTGAGCTCAATTCCCCCCGATCACGCAGGTCGGCGGCGAAGGGCAGCGTCTGATCGATGCCGTCTCGAATGCGGCGATAGTCCAGCGGCGGACCTGAGGGTGCCAGGCGCTTGAGAAGTGCGAAGCCAATATCGAGGTGCCATCCGCGAATGTCGTCGTTGGCGTAGAGCGGAAAGCACATCGTGAAAGGCTTGCAGCGCTCGGGGCGTAGGTGCGCCAGTTCCTCGCGCGATTCCATCGCCGCCTTCGCCATCTTCAGGGCGCCCAGAAAGCGCCCGGGCGAGCGTGCAAAGGTCCGTACGGGATGACGGGTTTCGAAGTATCGCAGTCCACAATGCAGGATCCGCGACGAACGGCTCGAGGCACCGTTGGCGAGATCGGCCTTCTCCACCAGCAGCACCCGGTAGCCGGCGGCCGAGATCTCGCGGGCCGCGCTTGTTCCGTTTATGCCGCCGCCGATGACGGCAACGTCGAAACGGCTCGTGATGGGTGCCGGCCTCGTCATGCTGATCCGTCACCACGCTCCCAGAGAAGTCGGTAACGAGAGCAAAGCACCAGTTTTAAAATGATCAAAATAGAATGTTTGACGATCGGTATGCATAAGATGCATATTGGGCACTGACCTCCAACGGGTCGTCCAATGCCGTGAGCCTGAGGAAGGGATGGGGCGACCGGGAGCGGAATATCTAGCTCTTGGGATCGGATTGAAGCTCGGATTGCCGCACGAATCCTGCCTCCACCATGCGCACGCAAACTTCAGGCGCGACTTCGGCGAGAGGGCGCATCAGGGCCTCGGTCACCCCAAGTGGCGTTGCGGTCGAATGGATGATCGTCTCGTAGCTATGACCCTGCCTCAGCAGTTCACCTGTCGCGATCAGGCTCTCGGCGATCATTATGTCGAGCGAAGCCGGAGAAATCGTATCGGTTCGCGCGGCATTCGCCGATACGAATGCGCGGGCGAAAAGGGCCAGAACAGCGATCGCGGAGCTCGCAACGTTCGATGCGACCCGAATATCCGCCTCGTTCACGTCGAAGGGCTGGCTGAACCGCGAGAACCAGCCCTTCACCAGGGCGATGTCAGCCGGGGTCGCAGCCGGACCGGCGACCACAGGCACGGCGCCGCAACCGACCGCCTGAGCAGTCGTCGGGATGGCCTTGACCACCGGATTGGCTGTCCATTGTCCGAGCGTCTCGAGGGCGACGCCATTCGTAACCGAAACGATGACGGTCTTGGGTGCGAGATGGGGGGCAAATGCCGCGAGCACGTCTGGATACGCTTGTGGCGATACCGCCAGGATCAGTAGATCTGCGCGCGATGCCCAGTCTAGCTCGCCAGTCCGCAGGCCCGGCACTTCAGCAATAAGAGCGTCGCGCGCTTCTCGGTTGCGCCCGACGACTGCAATCGTGTCGGAAGCCGATGCCCTGCTGGCCGCTTTCGCCAGGATTGCCGCCAAACGCCCGGTTCCGGCGATCAGGATGGTCAGCGCACGTGAGATCATGATGTCTGCGTACTCTCCAAACGATTATCGCGGCAACTGCCGCAATGCCAGATCGCGTTCGGTGGCGAGTAGATCGAGCAGAGCCTCGACCGCGCGGTTGGCGGAACGCGTGTCTGGCCGAAGCAGTGCGACATTGAACGGTATCGTTGGCGAGAAGGGGATCAGTCGGACATGTTCGTCGCTTTGGCTCACGGCCGTATAGGGGTCGATCAGCCCGATGCCGATCCCACTCTTCACCATTTCCCAGACCGCGGCCGAGATTGTCGTCTCGTAGGTGGGTGCATATCGGACGCCCGCCGCACGGAACGCCTGCGGGACGAGTTGCCCGGCAGAGGTCAGCGCGGTCCAGGAGATGAATGGTACATCAGCAAGATCCGCCGGTTCGATCCGCGATCTGTCAGCAAGAGGGTGATCACGTGGCACCGCGGCGATGTAGGGCGCATCACTGAAAGGCTCGATGCGGAAGCCGGACCGTCGGAATGGGGTCTCTGCAAGGCCGATGTCGATCTGCTGCGAAGCCGCCCATTCCTCCACGCGCGCCGACACGGTGGCGTGGAAAACTATTCTCGTCCTCGGCCATTCCTTTTGGAACTTCGCGAGCAGACGCGGCATGAAACTGTGCGCCAGCGCCGGCATGAGCGCCGCATCTATCCGACTGCTTTCGCCCTCGGCAACACGCGCAGCAAACGTCTTGAGAGAGTCGAGGGAAACGAAGGCTCTCTCGATTTCATCGAGCAACAGCCGCGCGACAGACGTTGGAGTCACGAGTCCTCGGCGCCGCTCGAAGAGGGTGACGCCGAGTTCTGCCTCGAGCTTGTCGAGCAAACGGCTGACGGCGGGTTGGCTGCGCCCAAGCAATTCTGCCGCAGCGCTGACCGTGCCTGTCAGCATGACGGCTCGGAAGGCCGATAAATAAAGCAGATTCATTCGTTCAGAATCCCGAAATTGAGCCGCCGTGGGTTTGCCGGAGGCCTATTTGCTTGAGTCCTACGCGACCAGTTTGATGCTCTCAATGGCTGCGCAGAAGTTCGTCTCCGCCTCGGCGGGCGGGATGTTGCCGGGGGCCGAGTGGGGTCGGTGGCAGTTGTAGTCCTCCTTCCAGATGTAGTGGCGCTGCTAGCCTCGGCGAGCGCCGAGAACAGCCTGTCGTTGAGACATTCGTCCCGGAAGCGCCCGTTAAAGCTCTCGACGAAGGCGTTCTGGGTCGGCTTCCCGGGGGCTATGTATTGCCACGCGACGCCGATCTCCTGGCACCAGCGCAGGTCGAGGTGAACTCGGTGCCGTTGTCGGACACGATCGTCTCCGGGCGGCCGCGCAGCCGAATGACGATGTCCAGTTCCCGAGCTACGCGCAGGCCCGAAAGCGAGGTGTCGGCGACGAGCGCCAGGCACTCGCGCGTGTAGTCGTCGACGATGGCGAGCACCCTAACGCGACGGCCATCGCTGCGCCACATCGAACCCAAGAGCAGTTGCGACCCGCATTTCCGAACGGGAAATGGCGAGTCATCACTGAAGAACGGAGCGTCCAGTGTAGTGATCGCCATCACCGCTATCGAATTCGCTGACCTGCTTTGGCTCGGTCAGCGCTGCCTGGGACGAATTGGGCGGTGCAGCAGCCAAGTGTGTTAAACATCGGTTTCTTTTGAATCAATGACTTAAAGTGGAGAAGGTTGGATATTGGGTCCTTTCCCTCCGCCATTCCCTTAAGTAATATTGTCTCTCCCGTTGTGTTGTCCCGCCAAATTCGCCGGTCATCCTGCCGGTTTTCGAGAAGCACCATGACGTCTCGCGCGTGGCGTGCGACCTGTTTCTCGTTCTCTCGGGGCTTTTTCTCTTAAGCCTCTGACTCAGCTCGAGACGCCTCCTCGACCTCGTGACCGAGCACCGGGGCGATCTCGTTCTGGTGATGCTGCGCCGACCGGCACCTGGCTTGTCTGACGGCACTTCGTCGGTCAGCGCGCTGCTCCTGCAGTCGAGCCGCCCCCCCTGGGCGATGCGGAGGTCGATCCGGGCCGCAGACCCGCCGGGGGGATCGAGGATTCCGCGCTGCTCGGCCGCGAGCACGGTTCGATGTCGCGGCAACTTTCCGGCCGTCAGATCATCGAGACGGATCGTCGTGCATGCCGCAATGCGCCGCCCACAAAGGTAAACGCAACGTCGGGATCGCCTCCCACGGCATTCGGATCGACCAGGATCATATCGGCCCGCAATCCTGCCCGGATGCTGCCTCGATCGTGCAGCCCGAGCGCGTTCGCCGGACCGCGGCTGACCAGCGCCCAGGCATCTGAGAACGCTGCGACGCCGGCAGCCGCCAGGCGAAAAGGAGCCGCAAGCAGTGCAGCATAGTAGTAGTCGGATGCCAGCGCCGTACAGAGCCCGCGCGAGACCATGTCGGATGCCGACGGGCAGCCTGTGTGACTGCCATTTCGGATCACGTTCGGCGCGCCGAACACGATCGACTCGCCGGCAGCGCCCGCGGCAGCCGTCGTCTCCTCATTGATCGGGAACTCGGCGATCGAAACGCCAAGGTCGCGGAACCAGGCGCGCTGCGCGGGAGATGTGTCGTCGTGCGACAGCATCGGCAGGCCGGCGTCGCGGGCGGCGGCGGCCAATCGTTCGATCGCACCCGGCACCTCTTCCCGGCGTTCGTAGACCTCGTCGACCAATTCGAGGAACGCGTGCCGGGACAGCCCCGTCCTCTCGATCATCTTGCCCACCTTCTCTGGCCTGGACCGGCTCTTCAGGGTGCCCTCCATGTGATCGTTGAAGGCAAGACAGCCGATGCGGCCCGCTCCGATCCAGCCGATGATCTCGGCCTCCGCATCCAGGTTGAAGGTCTCGTGACGCAGGTGGATGCGGGTGTCGGCGGACAGGCCGGGGCGCAGCCGTTCCACAGCGTCGACCATGGCCCGGGCGCCCTCCGCGCCGCGAAGGCCCGGTTCCCACGACCAGGTGAGCGCGTGATAGGCGGTCGTGATGCCGTTCGCGACGAGTTGCCGGTCCGTCTCGATCAACGCCATGTCGATCGGAAAGGCGACGCCGGGCCTCGGCATGATCTGCTTCTCGAATGCGTCCCCGTGGATGTCCACGATGCCCGGCAGAGCGAGCAGGCCGCGGCCGTCGATCTGTCGCGCATGCGCAGCCGGCTCATCCTGAAAGACCCCGTCCGCGATGTAGAGATCGCGCATGCTCAGGGTGGTGTCGGCAAGGACCTGCGCATGGCGGATGATCCAGGACTCGGTCGGGGTCATGTCGTTCTCCCTCGGCGGAAACCCCAATCCCCATCTTCTATGATGCTGATGTGACAGCTCGCTGTCATCGAACTGAGATGCGCCTTCGCTATCCGACCGGGTATGGCGCCGCGCGTCGAACGCGCAGACGGTCGTCGATCCATCGGGAGAGCTCGAGACATGAAGACCTTGCTTGCCGGCGCGGCCCTGGCCGTATCCATGGTCCTCGGCCCGGTCGTCCAGGCCGCCGAGTCGATCCGGTTCGCCGTGACCGACGTGGACGGACTGGAAAGCATTCAGCGCGAGTTCGGGCCCTTCAAAGCCAAGTTCGAGGAACTGACCGGCCTTAAGATGCAGTTCTTTGGCGTCTCGGGCCGGACCGCGGCCGTCGAGGCGATGGCGGCCGACCAGGTCGATTTCGTGCTGACCGGTCCGGCCGAGTATGTCGTGTTCGCAGCGCGCACCAAAGCCGTCCCGGTCGTCACGTGGCAGCGGCCCGACTATTTCGCGCACCTCGTCACCGTGGAGGACGGTCCGATCAAGACGGTTGCCGATCTGAAAGGCAAGAAGGTATCGTTCCACGAGATCGGTTCGACCTCGCGCCACTTGGCGCCGGCCGACGTCCTCTCCCAGGCCGGTCTCGCCTACGGACGCGACTACGAGCCCGTCTTCGTGAAGGTCAATGTGGGCCTGGAGGCGCTGCGCCGCGGCGACCTCGCCGCCCTCGGCATGAACGCCAACGATCTCAAGGGAGCCGCGAAGCGCTTGCCGGACCTCAAACTGAAGGTGCTCGCGCGGTCCAAGGAACTTCCCGACGACGTCCTGATCGCCTCCTCGAAGGTCCCGGCCGCGACGGTCGAGAAGGTGCGCGCCGTGTTCATCGAGAACGGGTCAGCGATGATGGCCGCGGTCCTCGCCACCGAAGCGAACCAGAAATATGCCGGCGGCGTGTTCAAGCCGGGCGTCACCGACAAGGACTTCGATTCGGTTCGCGCCATGTACCGGTCGGTCGGAATCTACGCCTTCGACAAGTTCATCGGGAACTGATGGCCGCGCCGCAGACCCACACGGCGGCGGAATCGACCCCTGACGAGCTCGCGCTCGACGTGCGCGGGCTTGTCAAGCGCTTTGGCGACCGGTCGATCTTCGACGGCGTCGATCTCGCCGTCCGGCCCGGCGAAGCCGTCGGGATCATCGGAGCGAACGGGACCGGCAAGTCAACCCTGCTCCGGTGTCTCGTCCGCCTTACGGAGCCGGACGCGGGATCCGTCCGCATTCTCGATCGGCTCGTGACGGGCTGCGACGCCCGTGCCCTCCGCCGGATCCGGGCAGGGGTCGGCTTCGTGTTTCAGAGGCACAATCTGGTCGGCCGCCTGAGCGCGCTCAGCAACGTGGTGCACGGGGTGCAGTCGCGCATGTCCGGGCCGCGAACCTGGTCTCAGGCCCTCGCCCCCGAGAAGGTCCGACGCGAAGCGCTCGAGTGCCTCGATCAGGTCGGGCTCGCCGATCGCGCACTGCAAGCCGTAAGTTCGCTGTCGGGCGGGCAGTCCCAGCGGGTCGCCGTCGCCAGAATGCTGATGCAGCAGCCCCGGCTCATCCTGGCTGATGAGCCGGACGCCAGCCTGGACCCCAAGTCGGGGGCGGAGATCATGGCGCTCCTGTTCAGGATCAGCCGCGACACCTGCACGCCGCTCGTGTTCGTCTCTCACCACATGGAACACGTCGTGCGCTTCGCCGACCGGGTCGTCGGCCTTGAGCACGGCAGGATTTCGCTGAACGTGCCGGTACGCACCGTCGACCCCGAACGCCTGAAGCGCTTCTTCAGCGAGCCCGGGTCCGAAGGCCGACCGCAGTCCGAAACGGTGGATGCATGACCGGCCCCGTCGCGCGTTTCGAACGACCGAACGCGATCGGATTCGCGCTGACAATAGCTGTGCTCGCCTTCCTGGTGTCCTCCTTCTGGGCGTCCGACCTTTCGCTCGACAAGCTGCTGCGCGGCCTGCCGGGCATGGGTCGGATCCTGGGCCAGATGTTCCCGCCGGCGCTGGATGGTCTGGACCGGATCCTGCTTTCCCTTCTCGGCACGTTTCAGATGGCGATCGCAGGCGTGGTCCTCGGCCTGGCCATTTCGCTACCGCTCGCGATCCTGGCGGCCGACGGGTTGTCACCGCATCCGGCCGTCAAGGCCGCCACCCGGACGCTCATATCTTTTTTCCGCACGGTTCCGGATCTCGTCTGGGCCCTCATCTTCGTGATCGCGGTCGGGCTCGGGCCGCCTGCCGGCGTCCTGACCATAATGATCGACACGATCGGCTACGCGGGACGCTTCTTTGCCGAAGCGATGGAGGAGACCGACAAGGGGTCCCGGGAAGCCCTATCGGCACTCGGCGCCAGCCGCACCGGAGTGATCGCCTCGTCAGTGGTCCCGAACGCCCTTCCCTCCTTCATCGCCACGTCGCTGTTCTGCGTTGAGAAAGCGACCCGGGCCTCCGTGGTCCTCGGACTCGTCGGCGCGGGCGGGATCGGCGTCGAGCTCAAGGTGGCCTTCGACCTCTTCGACTATCAGACTGCTGCCACGATCATCCTCGTGATCTTCGCCCTGGTCGTGGTCGTCGAACAGGTCGGCGCCCTCCTGCGTCGCCGATTGCTTTGAGCGGAGTCTCCCGGATGCGTCGCGGGGCTTCTTCTGCCCTGGAGATCGGCCGTCCGAGGGGAAAGAGGGTTCCCGGGACGCAGCGACCCGCTCCGGGCCGCCCAGACGAACCTTGACCGGGTCGGGCCGCGAATGCGGAACTGGTCTGCTGGCAGTGCCGAGCCCGAACCGAAGAACCGCTCTGATGAAACTCCGTCACGCCGCGGTCGTCTTCCTTTCGAGCACCGAATTACTGGCCGCCGATCCGAACCCCAGAGATTGGCCGTTCGTGCTTGCCACCGCAGCAGGGCAGATCGTGCCCTTTTATGCCTGGGCAGGGAGTCGAGGATCAGCTCGTTGAGCCATGTGAGAGATAAACCGTTCCGGCGCGCCTCCGGGCTGGCGAGTATGCGAAGGTCGTCAAGACCCTGCGGAGTGAGGTCGCGACCGTCATCGTCCGCACGGTAAGTGAGCAGTGCCGATCGGACCACATCGCGGATACCGCGCAGACCGCGTTCTATCAGATCGATAGGGCCTTCTGGCCCTCATGATCCTGAGACATGCCTGTAAGGGCTTCGCGAAGCCGCACGATATGCGGTGCCGATCCTTGCGAGGACGCGCAGGCGACCGGCGGGAAGCCGAGCCATGCCGATTTCACGACCACGCGGGTCTCAGCAACCAGTGCAGCCTCCACCTCGCTCATGACTTCGTAGACATATCCGTCGACGCTGCCGCTGGCGGCGAGGCCCGAGCTGACGGCCCGGATCACGTTTCGATGGCCATAGGTGAAAAACGTCTGGCGGAAGAACCGGCCCGGGGTGGTGCCAAGCCGCGCGAGCGCTGCTGCGGTGACCAGCCAACCTGAATTCGAATCCGGGTCGGAGAAGGCATGAATGTCGCCCGTCAGATCCTCGATTCGAGTGCCGGCGTGGCTCCGGCCGGCGATGAGATAGGACTGATAGAGAAGACCGCCCCTCCAGACCGGAACGGCGACAAGGTCCAGTCGGTCGGCATTGGCAACGAACGGAAAGCCGCAGATCCATGCCGCGTCGAGCTGCCCGGACAACAGCAGGGAGGTGATCTCCTGGTAGATCCTCCGGCTGACCAGCTTCACGACCGATCCGGTCGCCCGCTCCAGGTAACTCTTCAGGCTCGCGAGCAGCTCCAGATCGGACGTCAAGAAAACGGGGGTCAATCCAAACCGGATTTCCTTCTCTTGCGAGCGGCCCACATGCGGACCCGCCGCAATGAGCGGTGCCAAGGACAAAAGCCGCATGGCTGCTCGTCGGCCAAAAAGCCGAGGTGCCGGCATCGTGCATCCCGCCCGTCGTCTCGGTGCTTCTCTGTCACCGTCTGACCTGATGACGATACCGCGTTCCTCGGTGAATCCGAAGCGAAGCGCCATTCAGGGTCGAGAACCGGGAGCGTCGCAGAACCGTCATGATCTGTCGATAAGTCTCGACGTATGGACCAAGAGCAGACCATACTCGCCTTGGCGGCGCTCGCGCAGCCGACGCGGCTCGACACCTTCAGGATGCTGGTCGCCAGTGCGCCCGCGCCGATTCCGGCCGGCGAACTCGCGCGCCGCCTGGCCGTCCCGCACAACACCATGTCGGCGCATCTGGCCGTGCTGGCCAGGGCCGGCCTGGTCACGGCCGAACGCCGG
>NZ_JAHHZF010000023.1 GCF_018729455.1 Prosthecodimorpha staleyi
ACGACTGCCTCCTCTCGAAGGCAACCTTGAATCACGGGAGGTCGAAGAACGGAATCCTATTTGTCAACAGGTCCTAGTGGATGCTAACGGATTGCAGTCGCTGCTCCGTTTGTGCATCGGGTGTTGCGATGCGCGCAGTGTATATTCAAGATTGCATCATTTTCGAAGTTTGTATCAATCTCGTGACGCCTGTCTGAACCTGAAGGCGCGCGCGTTTCGGGCCAAGTCGCATGCAGGACAGCCTGTGTCCGGCCGCACCCCTAGCGTTCGGACAACGCCAACGATTTCCGGACCCTTGAGAGCCATGACCGAGACCGTCATCACCTCCGAAAAGCGCAAGGTCGTGATCGGCTTCGATCGCCGCTTCGTGATGATCGGCGAACGGATCAACCCGACCGGCCGCAAGCTGCTCGCGGCCGAGATGGCGGCCGGCGACTATTCCCGCGTTGTCGCCGACGCGCTGGCGCAGGTCGAGGCCGGCGCGCAGATGCTGGACGTGAATGCCGGCATCCCGCTTGCCGACGAGCCGAAGATCCTGGCCGACTGCATCAAGCTGGTGCAGGAGACCGTCGACGTGCCGCTGTCGATCGATAGTTCGATCGTCGAGGCGCTGGAGGCGGGGCTCGCCGTCTACAAGGGCAAGGCGCTGGTCAACTCGGTCACCGGCGAGGAGGAGCGGCTGGAGCGCGTCCTGCCGCTGATCAAGAAGTACAACGCCGCCGTGGTCGCCATCTCCAACGACGAGACCGGCATCTCGGAAGACCCGGACGTGCGCTATGCCGTCGCCAAGAAGATCGTCGAGCGCGCGGCCGATTTCGGCATCCCGCGCGAGGACGTGGTGGTCGACCCGCTGGTCATGCCGGTCGGCGCGATCAACGACGCCGGCGCCCGGCTGATGTATCTGCTGCGCCGCCTCCAGGGCGAGCTGAAGGTCAACACCACCTGCGGCGCCTCGAACTTCTCCTTCGGCCTGCCCAACCGGCGCGGCCTGAATGCCGCCTTCCTGCCGATGATGATCGGCGCCGGCATGACTTCCGCGATCATGAACCCGCTGCACAACGAGGACATCCAGGCGATTCTCGGCGCCGACGTGGTCATGGGCCACGACCCGAACTGCATGAGCTGGATCCGCAAGTTCCGCGAGCCGGCGCCCGAGGGCGCGACGCCGAACCCGGAGGGCGGCGGCGGGCGCCGCGAGCGCGAAGGCCGCCGCCGCGCGCGCGGCTGAGCGGTCGCGTCGGGCGGCTCCTGTCGGACGGGCCCCACGCGGGGCGCCCCCGACAGGCGGCCTCGGGCCTGACGACGGCATCGCGCCCGGTCTTTCCGTGCGGAGGGCGGACGGATAGACCGGGTCGGACGGGCCGGCACACGAGCCGGCGATCGGGGTAGCAGCCTTGGCCAAAGACCACCTGGTATTCTTCTCGCCCTCGGGCAAGCGCGAGCGCTTTCCCGAGGGCACGACCGTGCTCGAAGCCGCGCGCCGGCTCGGCGTCGATCTCGATTCGGTGTGCGGCGGGCGCGGCATCTGCGGGCGCTGCCAGATCGTGCCGACCGAGGGCGCCAACCCGAAGCTCGGCATCAAGTCGGCCGCCGACCATGTCTCGCCCTGGAACGCGGTCGAGGCGCGCTATGCCGACAAGCGCGGCGCGCTGGAGGCCGGCCGCCGGCTCGGTTGCCAGGCCAAGGTCTGCGGCGATCTGGTCATCGACGTGCCGGCCGACAGCCAGGTCCACCGCCAGGTCGTGCGCAAGCGCGCCGAGGCCTATCCGGTCAAGGTCGATCCGCTCGTCCACCTGCACTATGTCGAGGTGCGCGAGCCCGACATGCACGATCCCTCGTCGGATTTCCGCCGCCTGCAGGAGGCGCTGGCCGCGCAGTGGGGGCTTGCCGACATCCATGCCGACACGGCGGTCCTGAAGGGGCTGCAGAAGGCCTTGCGCGCCGGCGAATGGAAGGTGACGGCGGCGATCCGCAAGGGCCGCGACCTGGTCGCCCTGTTCCCGGGCTTCCGCGACACCCTGCGCGGGCTGGCGGTCGATATCGGCTCGACCACCATCGCGGCCCATCTGTGCGATCTGGTCACCGGCGACGTGCTCGCCTCCTCGGGCCTGATGAACCCGCAAATCCGGTTCGGCGAGGACCTGATGAGCCGGGTCTCCTATGTGATGATGAATCCCGGCGGCGATGCCGAGATGACCGCGGCGGTGCGCGGCGCGCTGCAGGAACTCGCGGCCGCGGTGGCGGCGGAGGCTGGCATCGGCACCGACGAGATCCTGGAGGTGACCGTGGTCGGCAATCCGATCATGCACCACCTGTTCCTCGGCCTCGATCCGACCGAGCTGGGCGGGGCGCCCTTCGCGCTGACCGTCGACGGCGGCCTTGAAGTGCGCGCCCGCGAGGTCGGCCTCAGCCTCGCGCCCGGCGCCTTCGTCTACACGCTGCCCTGCATCGCCGGCCATGTCGGCGCCGATACCGCCGGCGTGGTGCTGTCCGAGGGGCCGCATCTGAAGGACGAGGTGACGCTGCTCGTCGATGTCGGCACCAATGCCGAAATCGTGCTCGGCAACCGGCACCGCCTGCTCGCCTGCTCGTCGCCGACCGGCCCGGCCTTCGAAGGCGCGCAGATCGCCTCTGGCCAGCGCGCCGCGCCGGGCGCGATCGAGCGCCTGCGCATCGATCCGGAGACCCTGGAGCCGCGCTTCCGAGTGATCGGCACGGAACTCTGGTCTGACGATGCCGGCTTCCCGGAGGCGACGGCGAAGACCGGCGTCACCGGCATCTGCGGCTCAGGCATCATCGAGGCGGTCGCCGAGATGCTGCTGGCCGGCCTGGTCACGCCCGACGGCATCGTCGACGGCACCCTGGCGGCACGCACGCCCCGCATCGTCGCGGAGGGGCGGACCTTCGCTTATGTCATCCGCGAGGCCGATGCGGCCGGCCCGCGCATCGCCGTGACCCAAGGCGATATCCGCGCCATCCAACTTGCCAAGGCGGCGCTCTATGCCGGCATCCGCCTGCTGATGGACCATTACGGCGCGCCAAGCCTCGATCGGATCACGCTCGCCGGCGCCTTCGGCAGCCATATCGACGTGAAATACGCGATGATCCTCGGCTTGATCCCGGATTGCGACCTTGCCGCCGTCGGCTCGGCCGGCAACGCGGCCGGCACCGGCGCCCGCATCGCGCTCCTCAACAAGGCCTCGCGGGCCGAGATCGAGGAGGTCGTGCGGCGCATCGAGAAGATCGAAACCGCGCTGGAACCGGCCTTCCAGGCGCATTTCGTCGGCGCCATGGCGATCCCGCACAAGTCCGACCCGTTCCCGCATCTCGAAACCGCGCTCGGCCGCGTCTTCGCGCGCGGCACGGCGCCGGGCGAACCGGGCGAGGGCGGCCGCGGCGAACGTCGCCGGCGGCGGGGGTAGCCCGGAGACCGCCGGCGAGGCGGATGGAGGCCATCAACCTCGCCGGGGCTCGTCCGCAGGCTTTCGGCCGGCCGGGCCGATGCCGCGCGTTTCCGCCGAGGCGGCGGAGCGTTGCGTCAGTGCGCGACGATGTCCTTCTGCATCGGGCCGAGGATGGCGAGCAGTTCCTTCTGCTCGCGCATCGGCACCTTGAACTTGTGCAGGGTTTTCTGCAGGTCCTGCACCAGCGCGGCGAAATGGACCTTCCTGATGCCCATGCCGGCATGGGCAGTCTTCATGTCCCGGCCCTGGTAGTGGCACGGGCCGCCCGTGCCGGCGCAGATCTGCTGCACGAGACGGCGCTTCAGGCGCGGGATGTCGGCCCGGGCGAAGAAGCCGTTGATCCGCTTGTCGGCGGCGACATTGGCGACGAAGTCGTCGACGACGGCGACCAGGGCATCCTGCCCGCCGAGGCGGGTATAGAGGCTGGCGGCTTCGGCGGGCGCGGTGGCGAAGAGGCCGAGCGCCAGGGCGGCGAGAATCGGAAAGCGCATGGATGTCCTCCTGACTTGACCGGGACCGGGCGGCGGATATCCGGGGCGCCTCCGGATGCCGCCGCGCGGTCTCACCCGGATACCCGCGATCCTGCCGATCGGATGCATGCGCGATCGCCGGGCTTCGCGGCTTCCATGCGGGTGGCCATCGGCGGTGTGCGCGGCGCCGGTCGCATCGTCGGGGGGACGACGGGAATGCCCGCGGCCGGACGGCGCCGGTATGCCTGTCCGGCGTCAACGGATGACGTCCCTGTCAGGAAGCCATTGCCGGATCGGCTGGAAGCAATAGGGTCGAAACGCAATCTGGTCTAAAGACAGGGCAGGGCATCTGCGGCGAGGGCCGGATGAGCGAAATCAGCGACCTGATCACCAAGGGCCGGGAGCTACTGGATTTCGAGAAGCTCCCGGATCTCGCGGTGCTCGTCATCGGCGTTGTCGTCGGCCTGATCGGCAAGAATCTGTATACGCTGGTCAAGAACATCCTCGGCGTCGCCGGCAGTTTCATCGGCCGCATGGCGGCGGGTTACTGGCAGGATATGCGGCGCGAAACGCCGAACGTGCTCGACTGCAAGCTGGCGGTGCTGGCCGATGTCGAAGGGTCGCGCACGCTGCTGATGGACAGCCTGATCGGCTCGCGCTCGCTCTCCTCGATCTATCTCAATCCACGCACAGCCTTCGGGGTCCGCATCCAGGCCTTCTTCGTCAAGCGCGAGCGGCCCTTCGTCCATTTCGCCCCGATCAAGCACAACGAGCGCAGTCTGACCGCGAGATTCCGGGCCTGGCGCAATGCCCGCCGAGCCCAGTTCGGCCTGCCGCCGCTGCCGCCGGTCGATACCCGCCAGATCAAGTATCGTCGCGTCTACGCGCCGATCGAGGCCATGATCGGCCAGTATCTGACCAACGAATGGGCCGTGCAGATGTCGATCGGCGAGCCCTGCTACGTGTTCCGCTTCGTGGTCGCGCTGGTCTACGAGAAATATGTCGACGACTATGTCGACCGGCAGTTTCATGCCGTGCTGGTCTGGGAGGAGGCCCTGCGGCACATGACCCTCGACGGCGTTGTGGCCTACCAGCCCGAATACGGCCATCGTGCCGAGACGCTCCGCCGCGTCGCGGAAGCCTGGCGCAGCGACCCCAGGCAGTTCGGCACCGTGTTCATGATGGTGCCCAAATGCACCGTGACCGGCGACTATGTCGTCGAGCGAGTAGAGAACCAGGCCGGCATCCGCATCCCGATCCACCGGCCGGTGCGCGGCGAGGGCGCCGCGGGGCCCGACGCCGTCCTGCTCGCCCGGCTGACCGCGCGCCATGCAGGGCTGTCATCGGATCCGGCGATTGCAGCGGATGCCGGAGCGCCGGCCGAGACGCTCTGACCCGGCGCCAGGGTCCCGGATCGGACCCGGCTCGTTCAGCCTTTCGCGGCAGCGGGCCCGCCGACCGGACGGTGCCGTTTCACGGTCGGGCGTCGGTCCCCGGCTGCGAGCAGCGCGACGGAGAGCCCGACGCCGAGGACCCACCAGGCCGGCCGGATGGCGAGATCGAAATAGAGATTGGCTTCCAGCGCCGCCGAGGCCGGGATCTTGGTCGCGACGCCATACCAGCCCGCCTCAAGGAGCGCCGTTGCGAGCCCGCCGACCACGGCCGTCGCAGCCAGTGTCGCGGCGGTGAGCGGGACCCGCCGGCGGACGAGCAGTCGGTAGAGTTCCAACAGCACCAGGAAACCGAGCATCAGCGCGGCTTCGCTGACATCGATCTTCGACTGCATGAAGAAATGCAGGATCGCCAGGATGGCGATCGGATGGACGAGGCCGTGCAGCCGGCGCCATTTTTCCGCACCGAGCCGCCGGATCATCCCGTCGGTCGACGTGACGCCAAGCGCCAGCATGGCCAGAAGCGCGACGAAGCCGATCGTCAGATAGGTGCGCAGCGCGATCTCGGTCGCGATCCGGATCACGTCGAGCGACTGGTCGGCGGCATAGAGCCCGATATGCAGCATCAGATAGGCGAGGGCGGTCAAGCCCAACATCCGCCGGATGATCAGGATTCGCGTCCAGCCGGCGATGTGGCGCAGCGGCGTCACGGCCAGGGTGGCGATCAGGAAGCGCACCGACCACAGCCCCGTCTGGTGGATCGCCTCGTTGAGCTGGCGCGGCCCGAGCCAGCCGAGCCGCCATTCCAGGAAGATCCAGAGGGCCGGCGCCAGGGCCGCCGCGAAGGCGACCGCCTTCAGGGCCGAGACGCGGCCGGTACGATCGATCCAGGGATACACGCTGAGGCTCCGGTGACGGGTTGGGGGGCTTCCACTCAATACCGCAGCAGGGCGGCGAAGGTTTCAAGCCGGCCATCACGTTTGTGCCAGGGGCGCCGTGATCGGGACTGCATTGCAGACAGGGGAGCACTGGGCCAGAACGGACCCGGAGGCGGCAGCATGACGGACGAAGCAGTACCCGGCAGGGCCAAGGCGGAGATGGAGCGGCTGGCGACCTATCTGCGCCGCGCCGCACTTGCCCATTGCGCCCGCTACGCGGCGACCGAGGCCGATCTCGCGCGCATCCTCGAGCGCAAGGCGCTGCGCCGCCTGGCCTTGGCCGCCGGCGAGGATCCGCCCGACCGGTCGGCCGTGGGCGCCGCAGTTGCGGAGACCGTCGCGGCCTGCCGGAAACTGGGTCTGGTCGACGATCGCGGCTATGCCGAACTGAAGGTCGGCTCGGGCCGCCGTCGCGGCCTGTCGTCGGCCCGGCTGACGGAAACCCTCGCCGCCCGCGGCGTCGACCGCGGCACCATCGCCGAGACGCTGGCCGAGGAGGGCACCGACGACCGCCGGGCGGCCCTGCTCTTCGCCCGCCGCAAGCGCATCGGCCCCTGGCGGCGCCCGAGCGGCGAGGATGATCCGGCCGGTGCCGACGGGGCCGACGATGAGACCCGGGAGGACTTCGACCACCGGAACCGGCGCCGGACCGCCGATCCGCGCCAGCGCGACCTCGCCATCCTGTGCCGCAACGGCCATCCGCCCAACATCGCCCGCTGGGTCGTCGGCCTCGACTTGGAGAGTGCGGAGACAGCGCTTAGGTCGAACGAGGGTTTAGAAAAATAACCCCGCCGCGGTCCGCCCGATGGGGGCTTGGGCGGACGGGGGCGGGGCTTTGCAGTGGGGCGAGACTACACGGGGTTCATGGCAGGACGCTGACGATGGGGCAGCGGGGATCTGCCTATCGGATGGGCATGCGCCTCAAACGGCTGCCGCGAACTGGGGCTGGTCGAATCGCCGGAAGTGTTCCTATGATGAGGTGTCTTCAACATTCGAAAGGAGGTGATCCAGTGTTCACTCGCGAATCTCCGCGGTCGTCGGATTGCGTGGCCTGGATTCTCGCTTCTGTCGAGAGTCGCGCCGCCTGATCGGCAGCGAAGTGTCCGCCGTCTGGCCGCGGGCAAGGAAATCCGGAAAGGGCTCTCCGCAAGGGGGGCCCTTTCTGCATTCGCAATCGGGCGCCGGGCCGAAAGCATGTCGGACCGCGCCCGAATGTCCGCCTCGCCGAGACGCCGTGACCGGAGCCGCATGACCAGCCTCGAACCGCTCCTGATCTTCGTCGATGCCGATGCCTGCCCGGTCAAGGACGAGGTGTTTCGCGTCGCCGGCCGCCACGGCATCCGGGTCCATGTCGTCTCGAACGGCTGGATGCAGCTGCCGCGCGATCCGCTCATCGAGCGCGTCGTCGTGCCGGCCGGCCCGGATGTGGCCGACGACTGGATCGCCGAACGGGCCCGGCCCGGCACGGTGGTGATCACGGCCGACATTCCGCTCGCCGACCGCTGCGTCAAAGCCGGGGCCGCGGTGATCGACCCGAAGGGGCGCGCCTTCACGCCGGCCTCGATCGGGATGGCGCTCGCCACCCGCAACCTGATGACCGACCTGCGTTCCGCCGGCGCCGTCACCAGCGGCCCGCGGCCTTTCGCCGGCAAGGACCGCTCGGCCTTCCTGCAGGCGCTCGATGCGGCCGTCAACCGGCTGAAACGGGCCGGACACCCGACTGGACCGGCGTAATGGTCCGGGCGGCCGGCAGGCCGCACCCGCCGGCCCGTGGGGACAAAAACTGCGGCCACACCGGCGGCGTCCGCACCGGTGCCGGCACCGATCAGCCCTTGAGCACGACCGGCGCGGCGATGCCGAAGGTCTCCATCACGCTGTGGCCGGCGCCGAGCTTCTTCTCCCACTCGGCCTCGAGGGCAAGCTTGGCCTCGGCGTCGCCGATGCGGTCGGTCAAGAATGTCGATGTCAGCGCGATCAGGCCGTCGTCGTCGCCGATGATCAGGTCGCCGGGCGACACCAGCCGGCCGCCGATCACCACCGGCGCATTGACGGCGCCGCGATCGGCCGAGGCCGGCCCGCGCGGCGTGATCGCCCGGGTGAACACCGCGAAATCGCCCCACGAGGCGAGCATGGCGACATCACGCACTGCGCCGTCGCAGACGAAGCCGCGGCAGCCGCGCCGACGCAGTTCGCCGCCGACGATCTCGCCGATCATCGCCGTCTCCGCATGGCCGCCGGCCGCGATGACCAGCACGTCGCCGGGGCGGATCAGCTCGAGCGCGTGCAGCACGGCGCCGAAATCCGGCGGCTCGCAGCGCGCGGTCACGGCCCGGCCGAACAGGCGTGGCTGGCGGCCGGGCGGGTTTAGAGGCCGGATCGCCGGATCGATCTGGCCAGCATCGCGCGCCAGATCGACCGCGACGGCGATCGGGATGGCCTGCCAGCGCGCAAGATCGGTCTCGGAGAGGGGCGGGACGGCGGGTTCATGGATGGTGACGGGCATGGTCGCTCCTCCTTGCGGGCTTGGCGGTGGGCAACGGCTGCGGGCGGGCGGCGCCCGTCCGGCCAGACCCAAGTTTCGTTCTTCTAGGCGCCGGCCAGCCGACGGACCGCGCCGGCGAGCCGCCGCACGCCCTCTTCGAGGCGTTCGGGCGGGTTGAGGGTGAAGTTGATTCTGAAGGCGCTTCTGTCCTCACCCGAGGCGTCGAACACGCTGCTCGGCGCGATGCACACCCCGGCCTCCAGGGCGGCGTTCAGGAGCCGGTCGGTGTCGATGCGCGGGTCGCGCGCCACCACCCAGACGAACATGCCGCCGACCGGGACTTCGAAGGTGAACCAGGTGCCGAGATGCTCGGCGAGCGCCGCGCACAGCGCGTCCCGCCGGGCGCGATAGAGCGCAGTCAGTTCGGGCTGCAGGCGCTCGATCAGCCCGTCCTCGATCGCCGCCAGAGCGATCCGCTGGGTCACCCCGCTGGTGCACAGATCCGATCCCTGCTTGGCCATGGTCAGCGCCGCGATCATTTCGGGCGCGGCGACCATACAGCCGATCCGGAGCCCCGGCGCGATCTCCTTGGAGAGCGTGCCCATATAGATCACCGGCCCCTCATAGGCCGCGCCAGGGGCTGCGACGGGGGGCGCACCGGCGGCAATGTCGATCAGGCGGGGCAGGGCCTCGCCGTCGAACTGCAGGCCGCCATAGGGGTTGTCCTCGACCAGCCATGTGCCGGTCGCCAGCGCAGCCTCGGCCAGCTTGCGGCGGACCGGCATCGGCACCAGCCGGCCGGTCGGATTGGAGAAGTTCGGCACTGCATAGCCGAATCGGGCGCCGGTCAGGCCGGCCACGGCATCGAAGTCCGGCCGGTCGACCCGCAGCGCGCGGTAGCGCGGGCGGCGCGGGCGCCAGGCGTCGAGTGCGCCCAGATAGGTCGGTGCCTGCGCGGCGATCAGCGCGCCCTCGTCGACCAGCACCTTGCCGAGGAGATCGAGCCCCTGCATGCCGCTGGTGGTGACCAGGATGTTGTCACGTGTCAGGCTCAAGTCCGGGCCGCCGAGCCGCGCGGCGAGTGCGTCGCGCAGCTCCGGCAAGCCCTCGATCGGACCATAGCCGAGCGCATCTTGCGGATGCTCGGCGATGACGCGCCGGGCGATCGCCGCCAGGGCCTCGGCCGGATAGGTCTCCGGCGCCGGCAGGCCTCCGGCCATGTTGATCAGGCCTTCGATCCTCCCGGCCGCCAGGAAGGTTTTCGTCACGTCGTTCGTGGTGCCAAGCCAGCCGGCGAAGGGCGGCCGGCGGGGTGCGGTCGGGGTCCGGTCGGCGGCAGCGGTCATGTCCGGGGCTCCAGTCTCGGCATCTGTCCTAGCATCGCCGGCGGCAGCGAATCCCGCCAATTTGCGATGTCGGAGGCCGATGTTATGGTGAGTTCCGCTCAAGGATGCTTCACTTGAAGGGAATTCCGCTCATGGCGCGTCTCGACGCAATCGACCTGCGCATCCTGGCGGCGCTGCAGGCGGACGGGCGGATGTCGACGCTCGATGTCGCCGAGCGGGTCGGCCTCTCACCGACGCCCTGCAGCCGCCGGATCCGCCGCCTGGAGGACGAGGGCGTGATCGAGGGCTATGCGGCGCGGGTCAGTCCGCGCGCGCTCGGCTACAGCATCTGCGTGATGGTCTCCGTGCGCCTCGCCCGGCAGGGGCCGGACGGACACGACCAGTTCTTGAGCGCGGTCGAGCGGCTGCCCGAGGTATCCGAATGCCTGCTGGTGACCGGCAGCATCGACTATCTCTTGCGCATCTGGGTCAAGGATATCGAGGCGCTCCGGGCCTTCATCACCGAACAGCTGCAGTCGATTCCCTCGGTCGCCGAGACCTCGACCATGGTCATTCTCGGCGACGGCAAGGGCCAGGCCACGGGCCTTGGCGGCGGGGAGGTCCGGATCGGGCGGCTTTGAGGGAGCCCGCGCCGGCCGTCGCGGGCGGCACCGCCGGGCAAGGCGCCGGCAACCGAAAGAGCCCGGAGCCGAAGGCCTGGAAAAACGAAAACCCCGGACCAGAGGTCCGGGGTTTCGCACTTCGTTGCCGAAGATTTGGTGCGGTCGAGAGGACTCGAACCTCCACGCCTTTCGGAACTAGCACCTCAAGCTAGCGCGTCTACCAATTCCGCCACGACCGCTAAACCGTGTCCCCGTCGACGAGCGACCGTCCGTCTCGGGAGTGGCGCGTCTCTAACAAATCGGATTCCCGGGTGCAAGCCCGAATGCACATCGGCCGGAAATGTTCACAGGCGCTTGACGGCTTCCTTGGCCCGCGCGGTCGGCGCGCGGAACAGGACCTCGGTGATCGAGATGCCGATCCGGTCGCCGCGCAGGATGACCTGGCCGCTCGCCACCGGCACATTGTTGGCGAGGATGGTCACCTCGTCGCTCTCGCGCGTGTCGAGTTCGATCACCGCGCCGCGTCCCATGCGCAGGAGCTGGTGGATCGGGATCATGGTCGTGCCGAGTTGCACCGAGATGTCGATCGGGATGTTGTCGAACGGGGTCATCTCGTGTTCCCTCAGGGCCCGGCCGGGCCGCGCCCGCCACAATGGTTGACGAAACCTTACCCGCGAGAAGGTTAGCAGATGGTAAATGCCGAGGACCGGAGCGAGCCGGTCGGGCTGGGTGATCCGGGCGAACAGGCCGAGTCGAGCGGACAGGGGCGCCCGGGCGAGCCGGACCGGGGCGCGACGAGGCCGCCGGGACCGGGCCGGACGGTGGCGCGCGGCGAGGGCGCCGCGGCGCCGGGGCTTCTGCCGGCGGCCGGGGCGCGGCCGGTCGAATGGCGCGTCAGCGACCGGCCGGTCGCCTATGAGGCGGCGATGGCGGCCATGGAGGCGCGCGTCGAGGCGATCGCGGCCGGGGCGGCGGGCGAGCTGGTCTGGCTCCTGGAGCACCCGCCGCTCTACACCGCCGGCACCAGCGCGCGCGACGCCGACCTGCTCGCGCCCGACCGCTTTCCGGTCCACCGCACCGGGCGCGGCGGCGAGTTCACCTATCACGGGCCGGGACAGCGTGTCGCCTATGTGATGCTCGACCTGCGCCGCCGCACGCCGGACGTGCGCCGCTACGTCGCGACGCTGGAGGAATGGGTCATCCGCGTGCTCTGGCGCTGGCACCTGCGCGGCCTGCGCCGCGACGACCGTGTCGGCGTCTGGATCGCCCGGCCCGACAAGCCCGCGCTCGCGCCGGACCTGCCGGCCGAGGACAAGATCGCCGCGATCGGAATCCGCATCCGCAAATGGGTCACCTACCACGGCATCGCGCTCAACGTGGAACCCGACCTCGACCACTTCTCCGGCATCGTCCCCTGCGGCATCGCCGGCTACGGCATCACCAGCCTCGCCGACCTCGGCCTGCCCCTCTCGATGCCCGAAGTCGACATGGTCCTGCGCGAGGAATTCGAGCCGCTGTTCGGCGAGACGGTGTGGATGGGGGAGTGAGGGAGTGAGGGGGCGAACGACGTCGGAGGCCTCATCACCGATTCCCGCGCCAGCGTCGCCGCGCCCATCAATTCTGCCGCCGCCCCGGTGCAACGACCTCATTTCAGACTCCGCTCAACTGACCGCCCCGCCCGGGACGATATGCACCACGCGGTAGCCGCGGGCCTTCAGTTCCGTCAGCAGGGCCGGGAACATGGCGGCGGTATGGGCGTGGATGTCGTGCAGGAGGAGGATGCCGCCGCCGCGCTTGTCGAGGCGGTCGAGGACCTGGCGCAGCAGGGCGTCGGGTGTGGTCTTCTGCCAGTCGGTGCCCCAGAGGTCGGCGCCGAAGGTTCCGATGCCCTTGGCCTTCAGCCAGGCGGCCAGCTCCGGCGTCGGGGCGAAGCCGGGGAAGCGGAAGAAGGGCGTGGCCGGACGGTCACCCTCGCGGCCGGTCAGGATGCGGTCGACGGTGCGCCAGCCGCGCTCGATATCCGACTTGCCGGCCTCGAAGCCGAGGCCGGTCATGATCGGATGCGTCATCGAATGATGGCCGATCGTGTGTCCGGCCGCCGCGATGCGCTTCAGGAGGGCCGGATGGGCCGCGGCCTGCTCGCCGACCACGAAGAAGGTCGCGTTGACGCATTCCGCGGCGAGCGCCGCCAGCACCTGCTCGGTCGGCTTGCCGATCGGGCCATCGTCGAAGGTCAGCACGACCTCCTTGGGGCCGAGCGGCAGGGTCTGCGGGTAGCTCTTGGTACCGACTTCGAGCCCGCGTGAGGTGTCGACCGGCAGCACCCGCGCGGTGCCGAGCGCGGCCGGGTTCGTGCAGGCGGTCTCGCCGGCGGCGCGGGCCGGCGTGCCGGAGCCCGGGGTGAGGCCCAGCCCGAAGGCCGCGGCGGCGAGGCCGAGCGCACAAACGAAGAGGGCCCTCCGTGGAGAGCCCTCGAACGATCTGGTCTGCACCGTCATACTCACCACAGCCCGATGGCCGAGCCGAGACCGCGGAAGGATGTGGCCGTGGAGGCGAACCAGCCGTCTTCGCCGGCGACCGGCTCGCCGCGCGAGGCGGGCAGGGCGGTGGCGCGGTTGATGGCGGCGCTGTCATAGGTCGGCAGCGGGCCGTCGGCGGTGCGGCCGTCGCGGCCCTGAGTGCTCTGCACCAGCTGGCGCCCGGCATCGAAGCCCGCCACGTTGCGCTCGGCGAGCGGCGCGGGGGCGGCCGACGGGAACTGTGCGTTGACCGGCCCGTGGGCGAGCGGCGGCGTCGGCTGCTTCGGCACCAGATGAACGATCTTGTAGCCGCGCGCCTTCAACTCGCGCAGAAGCTGCGGCACCATCGTGGCGGTAGAATCCTTGGTGTCGTGCAGGAGCAGGATGCCGCTCTGGCCGGCGCGGTCGAGATCCTTCAGCGAGAAGTCCATCACCTTCTGGGCGTCGTAGCCGCGGACCCAGTCGTTGCCGACGGCATCAGCGGCAAAGACGCCCATGTTCATGCCGTTCAGCCATTCGTTGATGGCGCGCGAATTGAACAGGCCCGGATAGCGGAAGAACGGAACCGCCGGCGTCTCCTCGGCCTTGCCGTAGAGGATCTGGTCGACGGTCTGCCAGCCCTGGGACATGTTGCCCTTGGCCCAGTCGAGCGGCCGCTTCACCATGTCGAGCGGGTGCGTCATGGTGTGGTAGCCGATGGTATGGCCCGCCGCCGCGGTCTTGCGCAGCGTCTCCGGATAGGCCTTGGCCATCTGGCCGACGATGAAATAGGTCGCCTTGACGCATTCGTGATCGAGGGCGGCCAGGACCCGTTCCGTGTTGCGCGGGATCGGTCCGTCGTCGAAGGTCAGCACGACCTCCTTCGGCCCGAGCGGCAGCTTGCCGTGATAGAGCTGGCCCAGATAGAGCCCGTCCTTGGTGTCGACCTCGAGCACGCGCGACACGCCGAGCGCGTCCGGATTGCTGCAGGCGGCCGTATAGGGCTTCGAGACATGGTCATGGACCGGCGGCACGGGCTGTGCGGTCTTCGCGGCGATCGCGGCGGCAAGACGCGCCGCCGGGGGAACCTTCTGCGCGGCCGACACGACCTTCTGCGGCTTGGCACCGGCAGGCTTCGCACCGGCCGTCCCGGCTGCGGCCGTTGCGGCGGCAGGTTTCTTGACGGCGGGCTTGGTGGTTCCGGCCGGGGCCGCGGCAGTGCCGCCCGGCGGCACGACAGGCTTCACGGCGACGGGCTTGGCGGCAACCGGCTTCGGCGGAGCGGGCGGCGGGGGTGGGGCGGCCGTGATCGGCTTCGGCGGCACGGGCGTGGTGCCGCCGCCGGCCTGCTGCGCATGGACGGCACCAGCAGCCACCAAGGCTGCGAAAGCCACGCCGGAAGCGAGCGTCAGCGCCCGGTTGCGATCGAACTGACCCATATCCAAACTCCGTGGCCGGCGCACGATGCCGGCTCTCTCGCGAATCGCATCCGCAATCATGGCGGACGGTTCGATCCTTGCCTCTCCGTCGTCCGCGAATCCGGCGATTTCAAGGGATCAGCGGCCAGGAGAGGACTTCGTTAACTACGCTAGCACTGGAATTCTGACTGTGGGGTTAACAGGGTCCTGCGCTCTGGGGCAAGGTCCTGCCGGCAACAGCGCGCTGCAATTTCTGCCGCAACGGCAGCCGGGGTCTCGCAACGCCGCCGCTGCGCCCGAGGGGGCGCCGGATAGCGGTCCTCCGCCCGCATTTGTCGGCGGATGCGGCCGGCTGTATCCTGCGCTCCGCGGAGGGTCGCCGATGAATGTCCAGCCGAAGCGTACCATCACGATCGAGGTCGACGAGGAGGTCGCCCGCCGGATCGAAGCCGAAGGGCTGTCGGTCGCCGCCGAGGCCGAGCGCCTGCTGCGCCGCCGCGTGATCCGCCCGGCCGCGCCGGGCGAGGCGGAGCGCTGGGCGGAGGAGAATCGCGCGTGGGTCGAGGACTACACGCGCTATGTCGACGAACATGGCTCCTTCTCCGAACGCATGCGGCGCTTCCGGTGAGGCAGTTCGATGTTTTCGATAACCCCGATCGGGAGGGCCGCAGGTCCGTCCCGTTCGTACTCGTGATGCCGCACCAGCGTTTCCTCTTGCTGCCGCATGTCCTGGTTGCCCCGCTCCTGGACGGCACGATCGGAACGCCGGACGGCGAATTGTTCGTGACCTTCCCGTTCGGCGATCGCACGCTGATCCTGGATGTGATGGACATGAGTGCCATCGCGCGCCGGCACCTTCGCCGACCGGTCGGCTCGCTCGCCGCCGAGCGCGATCGGATCGTAAAGGCTCTGGATCTGCTGGTCAGCGGCTATTGAGGCCGGCCGCCGCGTTCGGCGCGCGATCGGCCGTTGCATCCCGTGCCGCATCGGGGCACAGGTCATCCCACGCCACGACAGACGGACCGCGCGATGACCCTGACGCCCGAACTGAAATCCGCCCTGATGCAGATCTCGACCGCCACGGTGACCACCGTGCTCCTGAAGAAGGGGCTCCGGCGCAGCTGGATGCGCGGGCCGATGCCCTATTCGGGCGGGGCGGACAAGATCGTCGGCGAGGCCTTCACGCTGCGCTTCGTGCCGATGCGCGAGGATCTGGCCACGCCGGAAAGCTGGGCCTCGCCGATCTCGACCCGGGCGGCGATCGAGGCCATGCCGGAGGGCTGCATCGCGATCGCCGACGCCATGTCGGTGCGCGATGCCGGCATCTTCGGCGACATCTTGGCCGAGCGGATGAAGGTCCGCGGCGTCGCCGGCCTCGTCACCGACGGCGTGATGCGCGACGGGGCGGGCGTGCGCTCGACCAACCTGCCGATCTGGTGCGCGGGCGTGGCCGCGCCTGCCTCGGTCGCCGGCCTCACCTTCGTCGGCTGGAAAGAGCCGATCGCCTGCGGCGGTACGGCGGTGTTTCCGGGCGACGTGATCATGGCCGACGGCGACGGCGCGGTGGTCATCCCCAAGGCGATGGTGACGGCCGTGGCCGAAGCCGGTCTGGAGCAGGAACTGTTCGAAGGCTGGGCCCATATGGAGGTGCGCAACGGCGCCGCCCTGCCGGGCCTCTATCCGCCGAACGAAGAGACCAAGGCACGCTATGCGCTGTGGCGGGCCAAACGCGGCTGATCGACCGTTTCTCGGTCTGCGGGGCCGTCCGGCCGTCGATTTGCCCTGCCGTCGGGCTTCCCTTAAGACTAGCCGACGAACGGGGTCGACATCGGGCGGCCCGACACCTACATCTCGGGTCGACCCGCCCGAACTTTCCGCCTCCTCCATCCGGATGTCGAGAATGATCCTCACGCCCAAGACCTACTGGTACACGCGCATGGATGACGAGGAAGAGGAGGAGAAGACCAAGACTCCGTCCTCGCTGCCCGTCGACAAGCATCTGTTCGAAGCCCGCAACGTGCTGATCACCGGCACGATCACGCAGGAACTCGCCCGCGACGTGACCGCGCGCCTCTTGGCGCTGAGCCATGTCTCCAAGGAGCCGATCAACGTGATCGTCTGCTCGCCCGGCGGCCACGTCGAATCGGGCGACATGATCCACGACATGATCCGCTTCGTGTCGGCGCCGGTGCGCATGATCGGCGTCGGCTGGGTCGCCTCGGCCGGCGCGCTGATCTACATCTCGGTGCCGAAAGAGCGGCGCTTCTGCCTGCCCAACACCCGCTTCCTGCTGCACCAGCCGTCCGGCGGCGCCGGCGGCCCGGCGACCGACATCGAGATCCAGGCGCGCGAGATCATCAAGATGCGCGATCGCCTGAACGGGATGTTCTCGGTGGCGACCGGCCAGACCTTGCAGAAGGTCGAGAAGGATACCGACCGCGACTACTGGATGGGTCCGGAAGAGGCGATCGCCTACGGCCTCGTCAACAAGGTCATCAACAACGTAGCCGATCTCGCCTGAGGCCGGCCGTCACGGGTCCCGGCCGCGTGGCTGCCGGACCGCTGCGATACGGAAAAAGCGCCCGACGCGAGCCGGGCGCTTTTTTCGTTTCCGAAGGCCTCGATGGCGGCGGGCGCCGGCCCGATCAGGCCGCGCGCACTGCTTCGAGGAACTGGCTGACCTCGTGCGAGAGCCGGTCGGCTTCGCGGCCGAGTTCGTCGGCGAGACCGGCGACGCCTTCCGCCGTGCGGACGGCTTCTGCCGCTGCGCCGCCGACATCGGTCATCGCCGCTGCGCCACGGCCGGCCTCGCCGGTGGCCCGGGCCATGCCGTCGACGATGGCGTCGATCGCCCCGGCCTCGGACGCCACCGTGCCGGACAGCGCGCTCGATGCCGCCGCCAGTGCCGAGATGGTCCGATCGATGGCCCCGATCGCCGCGACCGCGTCGCCGGAGGTCTGCTGGATCACCTTGACCTGGGCGGCGATCTCTTCGGTCGCTTGCGCGGTCTGGCCGGCCAGCGACTTGACCTCGCTGGCCACGACCGCGAAGCCGCGGCCGGCCTCTCCGGCCCGTGCGGCCTCGATGGTCGCATTGAGGGCGAGCAGGTTGGTCTTGCCGGCGATGTCGCGAATCAGGCCGACGACCTCGCCGATCCGCTGGCCGAGTTCGGCGAAGGCGGCGACCGTGGCGGCCGTCCGGCGCGACTGGTCGACCGCCTGTCCGGCCGCGTCGGCGGACTGGCGGGCCTGATCGAGGATCGCCGCCAGGGCGCGGCCGAGCGCCCGCGTCTGGTCGGCGGCGGCATCGATGCGCACCGTCGCCTCGCCGACGGCCCCGGAGCCGGCGGTCGCACTCGCCGCGACGGTGCCGGCGCTGCGGTCGACATGCGCGGCGCTGCCGGCGAGCCGGCCGGCGGCATCCTGCAGGCGCTGGACGGAGCGTGCGGCGGTTTCATCGAATGCGGCGACCAGCCGGGCAACCGATTCGGACCGGCGCGACCGGCTCTCCGCATCGCGAATCTGCGTGCCGGTCAGGTGTTCGCGCTCCAGGCCACGATCGCGGAAGACCAGCAGCGCGCGAGCCATTTCGCCGAGTTCGTCGGGCCGGTTCGTTTCGGGCACCTGGGTGTCGAAGCGACCCGCCGCGATCGCCGCCATGGCCCCGCGCAGCCGTGCCAAGGGGCGTGTCAAGGAGCGGCCGGTCGCGACGCTCGCCGCCACGCTGGCGATCAGCACCAGCAGCGTGCCGAGCAGCAGCAGTCGTGCCGTGTTGGCGCGCGCAGCCTCCATGTCGGCATCGGCCGCGGCCATGCCTTCGGCGGCGGCCGCGCTGATGGCTTGGATGGCCGGTTCGGCCAGGTCGAGGGCATTGATGAGTTGGCGGTAGGTCTGGCCGGCGGCTTCGTCGGTCTTGCTCCAGGCCTCGAAGGCGGCCGTGTAGCCGGCGAGCGCCGGTTCGACCACCGCCTTGATCTCGCCGTCGATGCCCTTGCGACCGAGACTGCGCTCCAGACGCGCGACCGAGCTGTCGAAATTGCCGGCCGCCTCCTTGTCGCGGGTGGTGCGGTAGCGCAGTTCCGCAAGGCGGGCGGCGGCGAGCGCGTGGGCGAGCCGATAGACGTCCTCGCCGCCGCCGCCCATGGTGGCGCTGCGGATTGGGGTCTCGATCGCATCGGCCGCGTCGATCAGTTCGCGGGTCAACCCGTCGTTGTCGCTGAAGCCGAGCCGGCCGATGGCGGTGGCGAGCGGGTCGACATCCGCGGTGGCGGTCTGCACGAGCCGGGCGAGTTCGGCGATCTCCTTGGCCCGCTCCGCCGCGATCGGGGAGGCGGCCAGTTCGGTCATTGTCCTGGCCGCGGCCGCGAAGGCGGCGCGCATCGGCGCGACGCGATCCTCGGCCCGGGAATTGGAAAAGGCGATCAATTCCGCCCGCGCCTGGCGCAGGGCCGAATCGAGTTGAGCGGACTGGATCGCCACACGGCTCAAGGCCTGCTGACTGCGTCCGGTTGCATCCAACGTCATGGTACCGTGCCAGCCGACCGCTCCGACCGCCGTCACGCCCGCACCCGCCAGGGCGGCGATCAAGCCGATCTTCGCCCGCAATCCGAACTGCGGCACTGCAGACTGCTTGCCGTTCTTCATGTCACCCCCATCCCGCGCCATGATGCGATCCCGTCGATTCGCGCCAAGTCGGCAAGTGATTGAATCTACGTGCGGTTCGGCTCTTCGGCGCAGTCTTCTCGTTCGGCGGTGCACGCAGTCGCCACATTGTTGAGCATGATTGCGCGTTAATCGTTTCGGATTGATTGAGTTGGCCGAATGTTTCTACCGGCCGCTGCCATCGAGCGGTCGGCATCGAGGAGGCGAAGCACCGTGTTCTTCATCCTGGCGAAGGTGACTTTCGCGATCGTCCGTCCGGTCACCTTCGCCCTGCTCTTGCTGGCGCTCGGCGTGCTCCTGATGCGCACGCGGTACGGGCGCGCCGGGCGCCGGCTTGTGACCGTCACGGTGCTCGGCTTGCTTCTGATCGGCTTCACGCCGCTGGCGCCGCTGTCGATCGCCCCGCTGGAGGACCGCTTCCCGCTGCCCGAACGGGTCGAGCCGGCACCGGACGGCATCGTCATCCTGGGCGGGGCGCTCGACGAGAAGGTCAACGACCGGCGCCCGGGCAGCTACGCGCTGAGCGATGCGGCCGAACGGATGACCATCGTGGCCCGGCTCGCGCGCGAATATCCGGAGGCCCGGATCGTCTTCACCGGCGGCACCGGCGATCTCATCGACCAGAGCTTCAGCGAGGCGGCGATCGCCCGGCGCCTGTTTCTCGACTTCGGCCTGCCGGAAGCGCGCATGACCTTCGAGGGCCAGTCGCGCGACACCTGGGAAAATGCCGTCCTGACCCGCGATCTGGTCAAGCCGGCCGCCGGTTCGCGCTGGCTGCTGGTCACCTCGGCCTTCCACATGCCGCGCGCCGTCGGCATCTTCCGCAAGGTCGGCTGGCCCGGACTGGTGCCCTATCCGGTCGACTACCGCAGCCGCGGCTTCGGGCAGATCCGGCTGATCCCGGATTCGCCGGTCCAGAACATGGTGATCTTCGACATTGCAGTGCGCGAATATCTCGGCCTCGTCGCCTATAGGCTCGCCGGCCGATCCGACGACTGGTTCCCGGCGCCCTGATCCGCCTCCAGTCCGGCAATGACCCTCGCGCTCGAAGAAAACTGACGGCGAAGCAGAACGGCCAGGATGAAGGTCGTCGACGCCATGAAGATCCAGGCGTTCACGAACCAGCCGAGAAAGCCGATCGAGAAGAAGAAGGCGCGCAGGCCGAGATTGAAGTGGCTCGCCGCGATGATCTGCATGTCGGCGGCCCGGCGGGCCGCCAATTCCGCGCCCGGATCGTTCTCAGAGACGGACGGCACCGCGCCGATCAGGATGGCGGCATAGTTGAAAACTCGGTAGGCCCAGCCGAACTTGAAGAAGGCGTAGCCGTAGATGGCGCAGAGGAAGAGAACCTTCAGTTCGATGTCCGAGCGGTTGGTCGCCGAATTGAGCGGCAGGTCGCCGAACACCTCGATCAGCCGCTCTGTTTGACCGAGCAGCGTGAAGGCGGCGCCGATTGCGATCAGCGAGGTCGAGGCGAAGAAGGCGGTGCCGTTCTGCAGCGAGGCCATGATCTGGGTGTCGATGATGCGCACGTCGCGCCGCAGCATCTGGGCCATCCAGCGCCGGCGATGCTCGTTCATCTGCCGGTTCAGGGTGGCCTGGCCGAAGCGGCTGCGGTCGGTCAGCCAGCCATAGCCGACCCAGCACAGGACGAACCACAGGAAGGCGGAGAGGTCGAGCAAGGTGAAGGTGAGCATGGCGGCAGGCTGCCAGTCCGCAGGCCGCAGGGGAAGGGGTGATCGGCGCCGGACGACCGGTTACGCTGTCGCCACTGCTTCCGCATGACCGGACCGACCATGCCGAGACCCCGCCTGACGCTTCCTGCGATCGCGCTTGCCGTCGCCCCGCTGGTCGGCGCGAATGGCCTTGCGGCGGCGCCGGCCTGCGACTGGTATGCGGTCCTGCATTGCAGCGCGGATCGGGCCGGCATCGAATACTGGGTCGACCAGACCGGCATCGGCCGCATCGCCGAGCCCGGCTCTCCGCTCGGTGCCGCCTGGCCTTCCGGCCATGTCTGCGCCGTGATGGGGCCCTATGCGCGGTCGGCGGCGCTCGATGCGGTCGAACAGTTCCGCCTCTTGGCGCCGAATGCCCATGCCGAGACGATCTGTGCCGGGGAGAGGCAACCGTGAACTATCCGCCGCTTGGAACCGACGAGATCGCCGCGCGCCTGGCCGAAGTCGCCGCGGAGGCGGGCGTGCGCGTCCTCTTCGCCGTGGAATCGGGCAGCCGCGCCTGGGGCTTCGCCTCGCCCGATTCGGACTGGGACATCCGCTTCGTCTATGCCGCGCCGCTCGCCGAATACCTGACCGTGCGCGCGCGTCGCGACGTGATCGAACGGCCGGTCGACGCGCGCGGCATCGATCTCGCCGGTTGGGATGTGCGCAAGGCGCTGCAATTGCTGCTCGCCTCCAATCCGGCCCTGATCGAATGGCTGCAGAGCCCGATCACCTATGCGGACGACGGCGTCTTCCGACCGGCGGTCGCGGACCTGGCCGCGGCCCATGCCTCGCGCCGGGCGCTCGCACACCACTACCGCTCGATCGCGCGCACCCATTGGGAACGCGATCTGGCCCGGACCGACATCGTCAAGCTGAAGCGCTATTTCTATGTGGTGCGCGCCGTCGCGGCGCTCGCCTTCGTGGCGCGCACCGACGCGCTGCCGCCGATCCGGCTTGCCGATCTGATTGCGGGTGTCGACCTGCCGGCCGACGCGCGCGCCGATCTCGATGACCTGCTGGCCCTGAAGACGAGCCTGTCGGAACTCGGCACCGGCGCCCGCCGGCCGGCCCTCGATCGCTTCATCGCGGCGACGCTCGACGCCATCGACCCCGCCGATCTCGACGATCGGGCGGCCCACCGCGCCGTCTTCGAGGCGGAGGCGGATGCCCTGTTGCGGCGGGTGCTCGGCGCCTCGTGACCGGATCGGCCGAGGCTGCCGCCGGTTGTCCCGCCGGCCTGCCTAACCGCCTGCCAGTGCCGTCGAATCGAGCTGGCATCGGGCGACCGCCAATGTCAGATTTCGCCCTGGCGCCTATCCGAAGCCTGATCGGCCGCCCCATGGAGCCACCGTGACCGAACGAACCCTCGTCGTCGAGAATGCCCTGATCGGCCCCGACTACCGTCCATCCGGCCCGGTGGCGATCGTGCTGGAAGCCGGGCGGATCGGAGCGATGACGCCGCTCGCGGCGGCCCCGCCGGGACGGCGGCTCCTGGCGCTGCCGGCCTTGGCGGATGCGCACAATCACGGTCGGCCGATCTCGACGACCGCCTTCGCGGCCTCCGGCAAGCCGCTCGAATCCTGGCTGCCCCGGCTGGCCGCCATGCCGCCGATCGAGGCCCGGCTCGGCGGGCTCGGCTTTTTCGGCCATGCCGCGCTGGGCGGCGTCGGCGCGGTGATGATCCACCAGACGCGAACCTCCGGCCTTGTGCCGCTCGCCGACGAGGTGCGCGCGCTGGAACAGGCGGCCGGCACGATCGGCATCCAGGCCGCCTATGCGGTTTCGGTGCGCGACCGCAATCCGCTCGTCTATGGCGACGGCGAGCCGGTCCTGTCCGACATGCCGGGTTCCGCCCGGGCGACCATCGAGGCCCTGTTCAAGGCGCCGGCGGTCGATCCCGCCGCCCATGTGGCGATGGTCGAGGCGATCGCAGCTGCGGTCGAACGGCCGGGCTTCTCGGTGCAGTTCGGTCCGAACGGCGTGCAATGGTGTTCCGACGCGCTGCTCGGTGCCATCGCAGAATCGTCCGCCCGCACCGGGCGGCGCGTGCACATGCATCTCCTGGAGACGAAATATCAGCGCGCCTGGGCCGACCGGACCTTCCCGGATGGCATCGTTCGGCATCTTGGCCGGCTCGGTCTCCTGTCGCCGCGGCTGACGCTCGCCCATTGCGTCTGGGCCCGGCCGGAGGAACTCGCCGACTTGGCCGCGGCCGGCGTCACCATCTCGGTCAACACATCCTCCAACCTAGTGCTGAAGTCCGGCATCGCCCCCGTCGCCGCCATGCGCGAGGCCGGCGTCGCCGTGGCGCTTGGGCTCGACAATTCGGCCTTCGACGAGGATGATGACGCGCTGCGCGACCTGCGCCTGTTCAAGCACCTCCAGGCCGGATGGGGCTACGACGAAACCATCACCCCGCAGGACGCGCTGGGCTTCGCCGCCGGCAACGGCCGCCGGTCCCTCGGCCTCGACGGCGCCGGCACGCTCGCGCCGGGCGAACCTGCCGACCTCCTGCTGCTCGATCTCGACCGGCTCGATCCGGACCGGATCCTGCCGATCGATCCCGTGCAACTGGTCTTCACCCGGGCGACCAAGGCGGCGATCGCCGCGCTGGTCGTCGCCGGTCGTACCATCGTGGAAGACGGCCGCCTCGTCGGCACCGACATGGCCGCGGTCGATGCCGAGATCCGCTCCCGGTACCGGGCCGGCATGGCCGACCGGGCCGCCTTCCTGGCCGCCTGGCCGGAGTTGGAGCCGCGCCTGGCGCGCTTCTACCGCGACACGCTCGGCTGCTGCTGAACCGGAGGCGACCGTGCCGCAGACCCTGGTCCATCGCCTGTCCATGACCGGCCCGGACGACACCGCCGGCCTCGCCGCGGCGATCCGCGACGGCCGCATCCGCCCCGACGCGATCGTCGCCATCCTCGGCAAGACCGAGGGCAATGGCTGCGTCAACGATTTCACCCGCGGTTTCGCGGTCCAGTCGCTGCGTCTGGAACTCGCCCGCCACCTGCCGCCCGCGGCGGTCGACCGGATCGCCCTGGTGATGAGCGGCGGCACCGAGGGGGCGCTCGCCCCGCATGCGCTCGTCATCGAGGTCCGTCCCGAAGACCAAGAACGGGCCGGCCCGGCGCTCGCCGTCGGCCAGGCCGTCACCCGCGACATCCGGCCGGAGGAACTTGGCCGCCGCGCGCAGGCCGAGGTGGTCGCCGAAGCGGTCGCCAAGGTGACGGCCGATCTCGGCATTTCCGATCCTGCCGACATTCATTTCGTGCAGATCAAATGCCCGCTCCTGACCATGGAGCGGGTCGCGGAGGCGCGCGCCCGCGGGGTGACGACCGCCACGACCGACACGCTGAAGTCGATGGGCCTGTCGCGCGGCGCCTCCGCGCTCGGCGTCGCGCTGGCGCTCGGCGAGGTGCCGGACGCGGCCGTCACCGATGCGGCGATCGGCACCGACCGCTCGCTCTATTCCACCCGCGCTTCGACCTCGGCCGGCGTCGAACTGCTCGGCCACGAGATCGTCGTGATGGGCATGAGCCCGCGCTGGTCCGGCCCGCTCCGGATCGACCACGCGGTCATGGCAGACGGCATCGACATCGAACCGGTCCGCGCGGCGCTCGCCCGCCTCGGGCTCGCCAGCCCGGGCCAGCTTCCGGCCGCCGACCGGGACCGGCTGGTCGCCCTGCTGGCCAAGGCCGAGGCCCCCTCGACCGGCCGGATGCGCGGCTTCCGTCACACCATGCTCGACGACAGCGACATCTCCTCGACCCGCCACGCCCGCGGCTTCGCGGCCGGCGCGCTCGCCAGCCTCGTCGGCCATGCCGAGATCTTCGTCTCCGGCGGCGCCGAGCACCAGGGTCCGGACGGCGGCGGCCCGGTGGCGCTGATCGTGCGGTGAGGCCAGACGGGGAGGGCGCGTTTGCCCTCCCGGGCCGGTCCGGAATCCGGACCGGCGACGGGCGGGGATCGTGCTAGATTGCCCGCATGACGGGATATGGCCAATTCTGCGCCGTCGCACGGGCGCATGAGGTGCTGGGCGGGCGCTGGACGCTGCTGGTCCTGCGCGAAATCTTGTGCGGCGCCAGCCGTTTCGCCGAGATCCGGCGCGGCATTCCACGCATCTCCAAGACCATGCTGGCCGAGCGCCTGGCCGAACTGGTCGCGATCGGGGCGATCGAACGCCGCGATCTCGGCGACGGGCCGGACTATCGCGCCACGGAAGCCGGTCGGGAGGCGATGCCGATCGTGGCCGCCCTGGCCGTCTGGGGGCAGCGTCACCTGCCGCGCCACGCCGCCGCGGAGGATCTCGATCTCGATCCGGTGCTGGTCGATATGGCGCGCCGGGTCCGCGTTGCGGCCCTGCCGCCGGCGCCGCTGGTCGTCCGGGTCGAACTCGCCGGCCTGCCGCGGCGCTTCCTCCTGCTGAAAGCCGGAGAATCGTCGGCCTGCCTGATCAATCCCGGCTTTCCCGAGCCGGTCGCGATCCGGGGCCGGCTCGACGCCCTGGTCGCCTGGTGGCGCGACGATGTCGGCCTCGCCGAGGCCCGGCGCCGGGGGCTCGTGCTGGAGGGCGACCGCGCGCTGGTGCGCGCCTTGCCGGGCTGGTTCGATCGCTATGCCTTCGCGGCCGTCGGTCCGGCCGCCGCCACGGACCGTTCGGGAGAGCCCGCGCCATGACCCTTCGAATCGTCCGCCTCGGCACGCCGCGTCTGCCCGACGAGGGCTTGCGCATCGGCACGGTGCGCCGGCCGCCGCGCGGGGTGCGAAAGGAGCGCTTCGCCGCCGACGACTGGTACGACGTCTGGTATCCGGAGCTGTCGCCGAGTGCGCCGTTGGTCGCGTCCGCGCAGCAGGCCGAAACGTCGGACGCCTGGGCGGCGTTCGAGAAGGCCTTCCGGCGCGAGATGGCCGAGGCGGCGCCCAGCCATGCGCTCGATCTCCTCGCGGCGCTGTCGCACCGGACGGATCTCTCGATCGGTTGCTATTGCGCCGAGGAGGACCGGTGCCACCGGTCGATCCTGCGCGGCCTCCTCGCCGATCGCGACGCGAAGCTCGACTGACGATGGCGGCAGAGGGCGCCGGCGGGTCCGGATTCCGGACCGGCGACGGAGAAACGGGCGGGCGATAACGGCCTCCAGGCCCCGCGTGAAGCGGGCGCGACGAAGGACCCGCTCATGACCCTGGAAACCGCCCTGGCGCTCGCCCTCTACGCCTTCGTGACCTCGATCAGTCCGGGGCCGAGCAACCTGATGCTGCTCGCGTCGGTGGTCAATTTCGGCTTCGTCCGGACGCTGCCGCAGGTCTTCGGGATCATGACCGGCTTCACCGCACTCCTGCTGGCGATCGGGCTCGGCCTTGGCGCGGCGCTGTCGGCGCTGCCGTCGCTGGTGCCCATCCTGAAGGGACTCGGCGCCGTCTGGCTTCTGCATCTGGCCTGGCGCATCGCCGGTGCGCGCGCCCTCGGCGAGGCCGGCGCCGCCGACGGTCGGCCGCTGCGGTTCCTGGAAGCGGCGGCGTTCCAGTGGGTCAATCCGAAGGCCTGGATCGTCGCGCTGGCGACCATGTCGCTCTATGCCGATGCCGCCCGTCCGATCGCCGCCGCACTTGCCGTTGCCGGGCTGTTCGCGCTCGTCAACCTGCCGAGCGTCTCGGTCTGGGCGCTGTTCGGGACGGCGCTGAAGCGTCTGTTGACCAATCCGGTCCGGCTGCGCGCCTTCAACATCGCCGCCGCGGTCGCGCTGGTCGCCACCCTCTGGCCGCTGCTGCGCTGAGGGCGGTCAGCTCGACCAGTTCTGCCGGAACTCGCCGTAAAGCGTCAGGCCGCCGCAGGCATAGAGGGTCTGGCCGGTGATGTAGCGGGCCTCGTCGGAGGCCAGGAAGGCGAAGACCGGGGCGATGTCGTCCGGGGCGGCGGCGAAGCCCATCGGGATATGGGCCTCGACGGCGGCGCGCGCGGCCGGATCGTCCTTCCAGGCGTCATTCATGTCGGTCAGCACCGCGCCGGGACCGACGGCGTTGACGCGGATGCCCCGATCGGCGAATTCGAGCGCCAGCGTCCGGGTCAGATGGCCGAGCCCGGCCTTGGCGGCCGCATAGGCGGCATATCCCGGCTTCGGGATGATCTGGTGCACGCTGGTCGTGTTGATGATCGTGCCGCCGCCGGGTCGCGACAGGAAATGCCGGATCGCCGCGCGCGACAGCCAGGCGGCGCCCATGAGGTCCACGTCGATCACCGCCCGGAACCGGTCGGCATCGAAGTCCGCACCGGGGGTCTCGGTCTGGAAGCCGGCATTGTTGACCAGGATGTCGAGCCGGCCGAAGCGGGCGACCATGGCGAGGATCATCGCGTCGGCGACGGTCTCGGAGGTGATGTCGCCGTCGATCGCGATCGGGCTGTTCGGGCGGATCGCCTTGAGGGAGGCCAGCGCCTCGTCGGCGCTTTCGGCATCCTGGCGATGGCCGATGCCGACCTCGGCGCCCTCGCGCACGAACCGTTCGGCGACGGCGCGGCCGATGCCACGCGAGCCGCCGGTGATCAGGGCGACGCGGCCAGCGAGGCGTTGGGCATGATCGGGCACGGGCGGGGTTCCTCCGGTGCCGGGACGCAACCGGCCTTCAGTGGCAGACCTGGCTGCGATAGCGGTTGCCGGCCGCGTCGTCGAGCCAGATCGTCCGGCAGTTGCGCAGCGCGCCCGGTGCCGACGGCGTCGAGGGCGGCACCAGCCCGCGCGGCGGCGGCACTTCGCTGCCGTGATAGCGCGGGGCGGTCAGGGCATCGTAGCGGAACTGGCCGGTCTTCAGCGGCGACGGCCCGCTCGCCGGGGCGCCGAAATTCGGCACGCCGCTCTGCGCCTCAGCGACGCCGGCCGACAGGCCCGCCAGCAGCGGCAGCATCAGGAGGGCATGGCGGAAGACAGACGGCATGACGATCTCACAGGCTCTCTCCCTTCTGAGATAGGGCGATCGGTTCCCCTTGAGAAGCGTCGTCGCGACAAAGAAAAGGCCCGGCGGTCGGCCGGGCCTGAAGTGGGGTCTTGGGGGCGGAAGGGAAGAGCAGGAAGGGCAGGAGGTAAGCTGTGCCGTCAGAGACTGAGCGCGGACCGCTCAGTTGCAGACCTTGGTCTTGTAGGGGTTGCCCCAGGAGTCGTAGGCCCAGACCTTGTAGCAGGTCGGCGCG
>NZ_JAHHZF010000024.1 GCF_018729455.1 Prosthecodimorpha staleyi
GCCGGCGACAAGACCAGCGAGCCGGCCCGCGTCAAGCTCGCCTATGCGGGCCAGAAGCAGGACCCCGCCGCCCTCCTGAAGCCCAAGCTCTACGTGCTCGCCGTCGGCGTCGCCAAGTACCAGGATTCCTCCGTCGAGCCCCTCGGCCTGCCCGGCAAGGACGCCTCCGACTTCGCCAAGGCCATGCTGGCCCAGAAGGGCGGCATCTACGGCGATGTCGTGGTCCGCTCCCTGATCGACGGCGACGCCACCCGCGACGGCATCGTCGAGGGCCTGGAATGGCTCGAGAAGCAGGTCACCAGCCGCGACATCGGCATGATCTTCCTGGCCGGCCACGGCTATCTCGACAATGCCGGCGCCTTCTGGTTCCTGCCCGTCGACGCCTCGATCTCCAAGCTCCGCAGCCGCGGCATCAACAAGGAGGACATCCGCTCGACGCTGAGCCGGCTCGCCGGCAAGGCCGTGCTGTTCCTCGACGCCTGCCATGCCGCCGGCGTCTCCGCCGACAAGACCCGCGGTTCCGTCGACATCAACGGCGTCGTCAACGAACTGGCGGCGAGCGAGAACGGCGTCGTCGTGTTCGGCTCTTCGACCGGCAAGGAACTGTCGATCGAGAACGCCGCCTGGGGCAACGGCGCCTTCACCAAGGCGGTCATCGAGGGCATTGCCGAGGGCAAGGCCGACCTCCTGAAGAACGGCGTCATCACGCTGTCCGAACTCGATGTCTACGTCGCCGAGCGCGTCAAGGTCCTGACCGACGGCCGCCAGCATCCCGTCATGTCCAAGCCCGGCACCATCCCGGACTTCTCCATCGCCATTCAGAAGCGTTGACCCCAATCGATCACCGGCGCCGCGGCCTCAATGGCTCGCGGCGCCGTGCGGAAGCATCTGGAACTCCGCAGTGAACCCGGGCGGCCGGTCCGCCCCATCCTCGAAGCCCAAAGGCCCGGAACGGGCCCGTCGCGACGCCCGCCATGTCCGGGCGCCTGTCGCGATGCGAAGCGCAGGAGGGATATCGCATGTTGAGGCGATTCTGGATCACCGTCGCGCTCGGGGCGCTGACGGCCGCCGCGCCGGCTGGCGCCCGCGACCTCGCCAGCTACGCGCCGGAGGAGATCTCCGCCCTGCAGCGCCGGCTGACCGATGCCGGCTGCTACACCGGCGCGATCGACGGCCGGCGCAACGAGGCACTCACGCGTGCCGTCGGGTCGTGCCCGGACCAGGAACCGGTCCTGCGCATCGAGACCGGCATGCATTCCGGCCTGCCCGGCCCGATCGGCGTCGACGCTGCCTGCACGGTGCTGGCCACCGGTGCCGCCGACAAGACCGTCCGGCTTTGGTCGATGCCGGACGGCCGGCCGATCGAAACCCTGCGCCTGCCCGTCGGGGCCGGCAATTTCGGCAAGATCTACGCAACGGCGCTCAGCGCCGACGGGCGCTATGTCGCCGCCGGCGGCTGGGACGCCGCCCGCGACAAGGGCCAGCGCTACGGCATCTACCTGTTCGACCGGGTGGCGCGGACGATGCGCCGGATCGGCGATTTCGACAACGTCATCGACAGCCTGGCCTTCTCGCGCGACAGTCGCCGCATCGTCGCCGGCCTGGGGCGCGACAACGGCATCCGCGTGCTCGACGTGGCCACCGGCCGCGAACTGATGGCCGACAAGGACTACAAGGACGACACCTACGGCGTCCTGTTCGACGCCGCCGGCACGCTTTACGCGACCAGCTCCGACGGTTTCATCCGCCGCTACGACGCCGCCATGAAGCGGACCCACAAGATCAAGGCGCCGGACGGCCCGCAACCCGCCATGCTGGCGATCGACCCGACCGGGCGCCGTCTCGCCGTCGGCTATGACGAGACGGTCGGCTTCTCGATGCTCGACGCGGCGACATTGCAGCCGCTCGCCAAGGCCGACATCGGCGATATCAAGTCCGGCACCCTCTATACCGCGGCCTGGTCGTCCGATGGTCGCTTCGTCATGACCGCAGGCCGCACCGGCAATCCGAAAATCTTCCGTGCGCTCGGCCCGGACGGCCGCAAGGTCGGCACCGACCGGTCGGTCCAGGCCGGCACCATTCTCGATCTGAAGACCTGCGGCGACAAGATCGCCTACATGGCCGCCGATCCGACCTTCGGCACCATCGCGGCCGACGGCAAGGTCTCGGTCCTGCAGATGCAGCGCGGCATGGACGCGCGCAACAAGCTGCGCGACGCCTTCACGGTGTCGCCGGACGGCCGCAGCGTGCGCTTCGGGCTCGGCTATTCGGACACCAATCCGGTCCTGTTCGATCTCGATGCCGGCGGCATCGCCGACGCGCCGAACAAGATCCCCACGCACCTGACCGCCGACATCACCGGCCTGAAGGTGGAGAAGTGGGAGGACGAATACGAGACCAGCATCGGCGGCAAGAAGCTGGAACTCGACAGCTACGAACGCGCCCGGTCGCTGGCGGTCCGGCCCGACCGCTCGGGCTTCGCGCTCGGGACCGGCTGGGCACTGCGCGCCTATGACGCCAAGGGAACCTTGCGCTGGCGTCAGCAGGTGCCGGCCACGACCTGGGGCGTGAACATGGCCCAGGAAGGCCGCATCATGGTCGCCGCCCATGCCGACGGGACCCTGCGCTGGTACCGCTGGTCCGACGGCAAGGAACTCCTGGCGCTGTTCATCGACGTGCCGACGCGGCGCTGGGTCGCCTGGACGCCGACGGGCTACTACACGGCCTCGGCCGGCGGCGAGGACCTGATTGGCTGGCACGTCAACCGCGGCTGGAACCAGCTCGCCGACTTCTTCCCCGCCGCCCGCTTCCGCGATCGCTTCAACCGGCCCGACGTGGTCGCCAAGGTGCTCGACACCCTCGACGAGGACCAGGCCGTCGTCGCCGCCAACGCGGTCGCCAAGCGCAAGCCCGACACCGCCGTCTCCATCGAGACCCAGCTGCCGCCGGTCATCACCGTCGTGCCGCCGGCCGGCGGCAGCAACTTCACCGGCCAGGAACTGACCCTCGAATACGAGCTGCGCTCGCCCTCCGGCCTGCCGGTCACCGGCATCGACGTGCTGATCGACGGCCGCGCCGGCGATGCCACTCGCGGCATCGCCCGCACCGACGGCAAGCCGATCGACACCGGCAAGGGCCGCATCACCGTCAACCTGCCGCAGCGCGACGTGGAGGTCTCCCTGATCGCCCGCGCCGGCGACAAGACCAGCGAGCCGGCCCGCGTCAAGCTCGCCTATGCGGGCCAGAAGCAGGACCCCGCCGCCCTCCTCAAGCCCAAGCTCTACGTCCTCGCCGTCGGCGTCGCCAAGTACCAGGATTCCTCCGTCGAGCCCCTCGGCCTGCCCGGCAAGGACGCCTCCGACTTCGCCAAGGCCATGCTGGCCCAGAAGGGCGGCATCTACGGCGACGTGGTGGTCCGCTCCCTGATCGACGGCGACGCCACCCGCGACGGCATCGTCGAGGGCCTGGAATGGCTCGAGAAGCAGGTCACCAGCCGCGACATCGGCATGATCTTCCTGGCCGGACACGGTTATCTCGACAATGCCGGCGCCTTCTGGTTCCTGCCCGTCGACGCCTCGATCTCCAAGCTCAGGAGCCGCGGCATCAACAAGGAGGACATCCGCTCGACGCTGAGCCGGCTCGCCGGCAAGGCCGTGCTGTTCCTCGACGCCTGCCATGCCGCCGGCGTCTCCGCCGACAAGACCCGCGGTTCCGTCGACATCAACGGCGTCGTCAACGAACTGGCGGCGAGCGAGAACGGCGTCGTCGTGTTCGGCTCCTCGACCGGCAAGGAACTGTCGATCGAGAACGCCGCCTGGGGCAACGGCGCCTTCACCAAGGCGGTCATCGAGGGCATTGCCGAGGGCAAGGCCGACCTCCTGAAGAACGGCGTCATCACCCTCTCCGAGCTCGATGTCTACGTCGCCGAGCGCGTCAAGGTCCTGACCGACGGCCGCCAGCATCCCGTCATGTCCAAGCCCGGCACCATCCCGGACTTCTCCATCGCCATCCAGAAGCGTTGACGACGGATCGACCGAACGACCGGCGCCGCGGCCTCAAGGGAGGGCGCGGCGTTGTCGTTTCGGGAGGTGCCTGCGCCGCTGGCGCTCTGGGGCCGCGGGCGCCAGTCGGGGCCCTTGCCGGCGCCATCGCTGCCAGCAAGCCGATGCGCCTGGCCGCCGCCAGAATGCGCTTTTGCCGCCGCGCGATTGCGCTACACTCCTGCCATCGCGCCTCCCCGCGGGAGGCGAACCGGTGCCGGAAGCCGCGCCCGCGCAAACCTGCGCGAGGTCCGGATTCGCACAGCTACGTTCCCGGTTTCCTTTTGCGCGCCGATCCGGTAGTTTCCGCGCATTCATTTCCCCTGACCCGGAAGACTCATGACCAAGGAAGAAATCCTGGAATTTCCCGCGCTCGTCACCGAGCTCCTGCCGAACGCGACCTTCCGCGTGAAGCTGGAGAACGATCACGAGATCATCGCGCACACCGCCGGCCGCATGCGCAAGAACCGCATCCGCGTTCTGGCGGGCGACAAGGTGTTGGTCGAGATGACGCCTTACGACCTCACCAAGGGCCGCATCACCTACCGCTTCAAGTGACCGGCCGGGAGCCGAAAGCGGCTCCGCGCCGGCCCCGTCCGGCGTTCCCTCGACCGCCCTCGGGATGCGCAGCCTCCGGGCTCCTACCCGCCAACGGGCCCCCGCCCGCGAACGGGTTCCGGCCCGCCGTCGGGTTCAGCCCGCCATCGGTCTCCGGCCCGCCATCGGGTCTCCCCCGCGATCGGGCCCGGCCCGTCTCCGGGTGCCGTCTCGCCCTCGGGCGCCAGCCCATCTTCGGGTACCATTCCGCCCTCGGGCGCCTGTCCGGACCCTCGCCATGCCCGACGCCGTTCGCCCGAAGCTCGTTCTCGCCTCCGCCTCGCCGCGCCGCCTCGGGCTTCTGCAGCAGGTCGGCATCGAGCCGGATGTCCTGAAGCCGACCGACCTCGACGAGACGCCGAAGAAATCCGAACTGCCGCGCTCGCTCGCGACCCGGCTCGCCGCCGAGAAGGTCGCCGCCGGTATCGCCTGGACGAAGCAGGATCCCGATCTCGCCGGCAGTCTGGTGCTGGCCGCCGACACAGTGGTGGCTGTCGGCCGGCGCATCCTGCCCAAGGCCGAGACGATCGACGAGGCCGTCGCCTGCCTGCGCCTGCTGTCCGGCCGTTCGCACCGGGTCTGGACCGGCGTCGCGCTGGGATCCGACAAGCTCTCCGCCCGCGCACGCCTGGTCGAGGCGCGCGTCCGCTTCAAGCGGCTGTCGGCCGACGAGATCGACGCCTACGTGGCCTGCGGCGAATGGCGCGGCAAGGCCGGTGCCTATGCGGTGCAGGGCATCGCCGGCAGCTTCGTGGTCAAGATCGTCGGCTCCTACACGACCATCGTCGGCCTGCCGCTTTCCGAGACCGTCGGCCTCTTGGAGGCCGCCGGCTACCCGGTGCGCGCCGGCTGGTCGTCGCCGATCGTCGCCTCCGCCTGAGCACCGGTGCCGGCCGGCGCGCCCGGCCGGGGCGATCCGGCAAAGGACCCGGCGCGTCGGGCTCTGCCGCCCCGCGCCGGTCACTTCAGCGTGCAGGCCATGACGCGCACGATCCGCACCGTCTGGCCGAGTTGCGGCGTCACGTCGCCGAGTTCGGCGATGACGAAGCCGCCGGTCTCGCCGGGCGGGACGAAGCCGCGCGTGCTGCTGACCACCTCGTTCAGCGTCGGCACCTGATGACGCACCTCCATCCGCCGCAGGATGCGGCCCGACAGCACATTGCGCACCTCCCAGACGAAGCTCGACAGCATCACCAGCGGCGGCCCGCTCGCCGCGCGAAGTTCGCCGAGTTCGGCCTCCGTCAACGCCGTCTCGGGGCAGTCGGCATAGCCGGCGGCATCCTGCCCGCCCGTCGAGAAGCGGCTCTTGATCTCGCCCTCGCATTGGTCGCGGCAGGCATTGAGCGACCGGCGCACCGAATAGTCATCGAGGCGCCCGGCCGTCAGCCGCTCATTGGAACATTGCAGCACGCAGCCGCCGCTCCCCGGTACGGTGCGCCGGAACTGCTGCGCGCCGGCGGTTTCAGCCCCCAATCCCGCCGCCCCGGCCGCCAGCAGCACCGCCATCGCAACGCCCGCCCGGCCCCGACTCGCCGCACGCCCCCCAATCCTGCCCATCGTTCTCATGCCTCCCAGTTGCTCGTCGTCTGCGCCGGCCGTGCCCGGCCCGTCCGCAGGCCGTTCCTCGAAAAGGCCTCGATCAGAACGGCCCGTTCCGTTGCGGCCCTATCCGACCGATGCCATTCCCTCCGCCGGCCGCCCCATGGAGGGCCGTATCGCCGCCGTTCGGGCGCGCGTCGGACCGCGCCGCGGCTCCGCCGTCCCGCCCGGCAGGCGTTGCGGTTCCGGCGGCGACACCGTGCCGAATAGCCGTTCTGCGCGTCCACCACCCCGCCCCCGCCCGTCGCCGGTTCGCATCCCTGTCTTGAACGTGCCGCCGGGCCGTGATTTTCAGAGACCCGACCGATCCGCCGCGCCAAATGGCGAAACGCACCGAGACCGACATGAGCACCTCCGCACCGCCCCGCCACACAGCACGCCCCTGTCCGATCTGCTCGCGCATGTCGCTGGCGGCCCATCATCCCTTTTGTTCCGATCGCTGCCGCAAGGTCGACCTGAACCGCTGGCTCTCCGGCGTCTATGCCATTCCGGCCGCCGATCCTGCCGACGACGAATTCGACGACCCGCCCGCCACCCGCTGAGCGCGGATCGCGCCGAAGCCGACGGCGGAACCCGCGCCGATCCGCAGCCGGTTCCACGACCGCGGACCGCGCAGGGCCGGCCGCCATCGTCCCCTATACGGCGCCGCCGGCCGCTGGATTTCGAAAGCCGGATCAAGTCCCAACTATCTGCACCAAGGCTCTGGACAAGCCCCCCGCCCACCCACTATAACCCCGCCACTTCCGGTCCGGACCGCCACGGTCCTGGCCACGGAGCCCAGGTAGCTCAGCTGGTAGAGCAGCGGATTGAAAATCCGCGTGTCGGCGGTTCGACTCCGTCCCTGGGCACCATCACTCCCAATTTATCGTTTGCCTTCAAAAGCTTAGAATCGATCTTCGTCTCACCTGCCGATTCCCTTGAAATCGGCGGGACAGAAGGTGCGGGCTGCGAGCGCTCGTGCGGCTTCCGGCTTCCGTCAAGGCCGATCGGCCGGACCGGGCCGGCCGCTTCCCGCATGCCGGCAGGCGCGCCCGCGGCGGTGGCCGAAACGGGGCGCCAGAGCGTTAACCGCCCTGCCGGCCGGACACCTCCCGGTGCAGCCACTCGATGAAGCTGCGCACCACGCGGCGGTGCCGGGTCTCGCGCGGAAAAACCAGATGGTGGCCGACATAGGTGAGGTCGGCACTGCGCCCGGCAAGCGGGGCGACCAGCCGGCCGGCGGCGATGTCGCGCTCGGCCAGCAGCGTCGATTCCAGCGCCACGCCAAGCCCGTCGGCGGCGGCGGCGAGCGCCAGCGAACTGCGATCGAAGCGAATCGAGTGCTGCGCCGCGATGCGGAGCCCGTTCGCCTCGAACCAGTGCGGCCAGCGCACCTGCTTGTTGTCGCTGAGGATCAGGTTGACGCCGGCAAGATCGGCCGGCGCCGCGATGCGCGCCGCCAGGGCCGGTGCGCAGAGTGGCGTCACCGTCTCCTCGGCGACCGGAATCGCCTCGACCCCGGCGGCCCGGACCGGGCCGTAGACGATGTCGGCGTCGAAATCGTCCGCGTCGAAGCGGCAGTATTCGGTGCTCGCCGACAGGCGCACTTCGATCCCCGGATGCTCGCTGAGGAAGCGCGGCAGGCGCGGCGACAGCCAGGTCGAAGCGAAAGACGGCGCGGAATGCAGCCGCAGCACCTGTCGGCCTTGCTGCGCGGCCACCACTTCGAGCCCGCGCCGCAACTCGTCGAAGGCGGCCGCGACATGGCGCATGAAGACTTCGCCGCTGACCGTCAGCCGGACCGGCCGCGCCTCGCGCTCGAACAGGGCAACCCCCATCGCCCGTTCCAGATTGGTGATGGCGTGGCTGACCGCACTGGCCGACAGGTTCAGTTCCGCCGCCGCGGCCTTGAACGAGCCGCGCCGCGCGACGGTCTCGAAGACCCGGAGGCCCGGCAGGGAGACGCTCGACAACATGAACTGCAGTCAATCAAATTCACGCGGCGCTGGCCAGAGGGCGCCGCCGAAGACCCCGATTTGACGCCGGAAGCCGTTGTGCAGTGCGATATTTCGCTCTTCCGGCGCCATGGGTGAATTGGATTCAACAGGGGCTGAATTATCGCCATTTGCCAGAGGGGGATGAATTCCGTTCAATCCCGGCCGACCAAGAAACCAAGATCAGGGCAGGACCGCCATGCTTCTCGAAGGCCGTACAGCCGTCATCTCCGGCGCCGCCAGCCGCCGCGGCATCGGATTGGCGACGGCGAAACTGTTCGCCGCCCACGGCGCCCGCGTCGCCATCCTCGACATCGACGCCGCCGCGGCCGCCACCGCGGCCGCCGAACTCGGCGCCGGCCATATCGGCATCGGCTGCGACGTGGCCGACAAGGCGTCCTGCGACGCGGCCGCGGCCGCCGTTCTGGCCGCCTTCGGTCATGTCGACATCCTGATCAACAATGCCGGCGTCACCCAGCCGGTGAAGATCATGGAAATCGACGAGGCGAGCTGGGACCGCATCCTCGACATCAACACCAAGGGCGTCCTGTTCCTGTCGCAGGCCTTCATCCCGCATATGCGCGAGCGCAAGCAGGGTTCGATCGCCTGCATGTCCTCGGTCTCCGCGCAGCGCGGCGGCGGCATCTTCGGCGGCCCGCACTACTCCGCCGCCAAGGCCGGCGTGCTCGGCCTCGCCAAGGCGATGGCGCGCGAACTGGGGCCCGACGGCATCCGGGTCAACTGCGTCACCCCCGGCCTGATCCAGACCGACATCACCGGCGGCAAGCTGACCGACGAGATGCGGGTCGAGATCGCCAAGGGCATCCCGCTCGCCCGTCTCGGCGAGGCCTCCGACGTGGCCGGCTGCTACCTGTTCCTCGCCTCAGATCTGTCGGCCTATGTCACCGGCGCGGTGATCGACGTGAACGGGGGCATGCTGATCCATGGCTGAGGCCGCGCCCCTCCTGCCCAACACCTCGCTCGCCGACCGCGCCTACCGCATCCGCCGCAACGCGGTGCTGATGGGCGAGGTCCAGGGCCAGGGCTACATCGCCCAGGCGCTCGACATCGCCGACGTGCTGGCGGTCGCCTATTTCCACGCCATGCGCTGGCGCGCCGAGGATCCGGACTGGGAGGGCCGCGACCGCTTCCTGCTCTCCAACGGCCACTACGCCATCGCGCTCTATGCGGCGCTGATCGAGGCCGGCATCGTTCCCGAGGACGAACTGGAGAGCTACGGCTCCGACGACAGCCGGCTGCCGATGTCCGGCATGGCCTCCTATACGCCCGGCATGGAAATGTCCGGCGGCTCGCTCGGCCTCGGCCTGTCGATCGCGGTCGGCCGCGCCCTCGGGCTGAAGCGCAAGGGCTCCGACAGCCGCGTCTACACGCTGTTCTCCGACGGCGAACTCGGCGAGGGCTCGGTCTGGGAGGCGATCATGGCCGCCGCCCAGTTCGGGCTCGACAACATGATCGCCGTCGTCGACGTGAACAACATGCAGGCCGACGGCCCCTCGACCCAGGTGACGGCCTTCGAGCCGCTGGTCGACAAGCTGGAGGCCTTCGGCTGGTGGGTCCGGCGCATCGACGGCAACGACCTGGATGCGGTCCGCGACGCCTTCGACGCCGCCCTGGCAGCGCCCGCCGGCAAGCCGCGCATGATCGTCGCCGATACCCTGATGGGCAAGGGCGTGCCGTTCCTGGAGCAGCGCGAGAAGAACCACTTCATCCGCGTCGAGGCGCATGAATGGCGCCTGGCGCTCGACGCGCTCGATGCCGGGAGGCCCGCATGACCGCCAGCCCCACTCCCGCCGCCTCCGCCAAGCCGCGCCTGACCACCTCCGCCATGATCGCCTCGATCGCCGGCGAAGGGCAGCGCACCAAGCCCGCCCCGTTCGGCCATGCGCTGGTCGAGGCCGCCCGCACGCGGCCCGGCATCGTCGGCATGACCGCCGATCTCGGCAAGTATACCGACCTGCACATCTTCTCGAAGGAATTCCCGGACCGCTCCTACCAGATGGGCATGGCCGAGCAGGTCCTGTTCGGCGCCGCCTCCGGTCTGGCCGCGGAAGGCTTCACGCCCTTCGCCACCACCTATGCGGTCTTCGCCACCCGGCGCGCCTACGATTTCATCCACCAGACGATCGCGGAGGAAAACCGCGACGTGAAGATCGTCGTCGCCCTGCCGGGCCTGACCTCCGGCTACGGCCCGAGCCATCAGGCCGCCGAGGACCTGGCGCTGATGCGGGCGATGCCCAATATGGTCGTGATCGATCCTTGCGACGCGCATGAGATCGAGCAGATCGTGCCGGCGATCGCCGACCACAAGGGGCCGGTCTACATGCGGCTCCTGCGCGGCCAGGTGCCGCTGGTGCTCGACGAATACGGCTACAGCTTCGAACTCGGCAAGGCGAAGCTGCTGCGCGATGGCGCCGATGCGCTGTTCATCACCTCCGGGCTGATGACCATGCGGGCCCACGAGGTCGCCGAAAAGCTCAAGGCCGACCGCATCGAGGCGGCGATCCTGCATGTGCCGACCATCAAGCCGCTCGACGAGGCGGCCATCGCGGCTGCCGCGGCGAAGTCGGGTCGGCCGGTCTTCGTGATGGAGAACCACACGGTGATCGGCGGTCTCGGCGAGGCGGTCGCCGCGACGCTGCTGCGTCACCGCATCCAGCCTGCCGCCTGGCACCATATCGGCCTGCCGGACGCCTTCCTGGATGCCGGCGCGCTGCCGACCCTGCATGACCGCTACGGCATCTCGGTCGACGCCGTCACGGCGCGCGTCAAGGCCGCACTCGGCTGAGCGCCGGGTGCCGGCGGTCCCAGGTCCGAATACCGGCCGGATCGTCACCAGCCGCCAAGACACCACCGCCAGCGGGAGCGCCGGCGCAATCGGCCGCAAGAGCCGAACCCTTCCATCCAAAAAAGCCATCTGGAGGAAACCATGACCAAGCTCATCGACAGCCGCCTGTCCCGGCGCCGCTTCATGCTCGCCGCCGGCGTCGCCGCCCCGGCGATCCTCGTCCTGCCGCGCGGCGCCGCCGCGGCGACGACGCTCTCGCTCGGCCACAATGCCGCCCCGACCAACCCGCGCCAGATCGCGTCGCTGAAATTCGCCGAACTCGTCAAGGAGAAGACCGGCGGCCGCGTCGAAGTGCGCGTCGCCCCGTCCGAGCAGCTCGGCAACGAGGCCTCGCTCCTGACCAGCCTGCGCACCGGCGCGGTCGATATGACCGTCAACAGCCAGGGTTCGACCTCGGCGCTGGTGCCGGAAATCGCCGCGCTCGGCCTGCCATTCCTGTTCTCCAGCTCGGCCGACGCCTTCAAGCTGCTCGACGGCCCGTTCGGCGACGTGCTCGCCCAGCGCTTCGCCAAGGTCGGCATGGTGCCGCTCGGCTACTGGGACAACGGCATCCGCAACATCTCCAATTCCAAGCGCCCGATCGGCGTGCCGGAAGACCTGAAGGGCCTCAAGATCCGCACCCCGCCGGATCCGATGACCATCGACATCTTCCAGGCGCTCGGCGCCGCCACGCAGCAGATCAGCTTCGGCGAGCTCTACGTGGCGCTGCAGCAGGGCGTGGTCGACGGGCAGGAGAACCCGCTCACCAACATCGCCTCCTCGAAGCTCTACGAGGTCAATCCCTTCATCTCGATCACCGGGCACAAGTGGGAATCCTCCCCCTTCCTGATGTCGGCGATCACCTGGAACCGGCTCACGCCTGCCGATCGCGACGTGATCAAGGCCGCCGCGGCCGAAGCCGGCGCGCTGCAGCGCCAGATGCTGGCCGACGGCGAGGCCAAGCTCTTCACCGAGTTCAAGGCCAATCCGGCGATCAAGATGAACGACGCCGACAAGGCCGCCTTCCGCAAGGCCTCCGCCTCGGTGGTCGACATCTGGAAGAAGAAGCCCTTCGGCGACTTCGTCGAGCAGCTGGTCAAGGCGGTCGGCTAAGCCGCCACGCTGCGAAGCGCCCCGGCCCGGTCCGAAACCGGCGCGGGGCGCCCTCCTCCGATCGGACGGGCCGCCGCGCCGATGCCGACCCGGCCGCCTCCCGGCCGGACAGGCGGGCGGCGGCCTCCTCATTCCCCGTCGAGGGTTTTCCCATGATTGCTTTGGCCAAGGCCACCGACTGGGTGGATGCATGGCTCGGGCGGCTGTGTCGCGGCATCGTCGTCGTGACCATGCTCGGCCTGCTCGCCGTGATCGGCGCCAATGTCGTTGCCCGCTACCTGTTCGAAAGCGGCGGCATCAACGAGGTCGGCGAGATCCCCGAACTGCTGTTTCCCTGGCTGATCGCCGCCGGCATCGTGCTCGGCGTCCAGCGCAGCGCTCATATCGCGGTCGACTTCTATTCCGGCAAGCTCGGCCCGCGCGGCAAGGTCGCCGCCATCGTCTTCGTCAACATGGTGGTCTTCGCCACCTATGCGCTGCTGATCGGACCGGTGATCGAGATCGCCGGGATCACCGCCGACGAACACACCCCGCTTCTGCGCCTGCCCCGTTCGATCGGTTTCTACTCGCTGCTGTTCGGCATGGCCGGCACCATGTGGGCGTCGCTCGCCATCGCCGTTCGCGTCGTCGCCCACGGCGCCGAGGCCGCCCCCGAATTCGATCCCGAGGAGAGCGTGACATGATCGTCGTTCTGATCGCCGTCTTCTTCGGGCTGATGTTCCTGGCCATCCCGGTCGGCCATGTCCTGGTCGCGGCCTCCGCCGCCGCGATCCTGTCCAGCGACGCACTGCCGCTGATGATCGTCATCCAGCAGATGTTCCAGCAGACGCAATCCTTCCCGATGCTGGCCCTGCCCTTCTTCATCCTGGCCGGCAGCCTGATGATGAGCGGCGCCCTCGGCCGCAGCATGATCGAATTCGCCACCATCCTGGTGCAGCGCTATCGCGGCGGCCTCGCCTCGACCAGCGTCGTCGGCTCGGCCGTGTTCGGCGGCGTCTCGGGCTCGGCGGTGGCGGACGCGACCGCGATCGGCGGCATGTTGATCCCGTGGCAGAAGCAGTCCGGCTATCCGGCGGCCTATTGCGCCGCCAACAATGCCGCCGCCTCGACCATCGCGATCCTGATCCCGCCCTCGATCCCGATGATCCTCTACTCGCTGGTCTCCGACGTCTCGGTCAGCGCCCTGTTCTTCGCCGGCGTCCTGCCGGGCCTGATGCTGACCGCCGCCTTCGTGGCCGTGAACAACATCTCGGCGCGGCTGCGCGGCTTTCCGCTCTCCAAGGTGCCGTTCGAGTGGGATCGCTTCCGCACGCTGCTGCTGGCGGCACTCCCGGCGCTGGCCATGCCGGTCTTCATCCTGGTCTTCCTGCGCTTCGGCATCGCCACGCCGACCGAGGTCTCGGTGCTCGCCGTGTTCTATTCGCTCGGCGCGGGCCTGTTCATCTATCGCGACCTGACCTGGGCGCGGGTCTACGGCGCGATCGTCTCGGCCGGCGTCGCCACCGGCGTCGTGATGCTGGTGATCATGTCCTCGGCGGTGATCGGCTGGATCATGACCTATGTCCAGGCACCGCAGGTCTTCGCCGCCTGGGCGTTGGAGACGCTGAAGAGCCCATGGCTGATCATCGTCGCCATGAACCTGATCATGCTGGTCGCCGGCATGTTCATCGACCTTCCGGCCGCCATCCTGCTGCTCGGGCCGATCTTCGTACCGCTCGCCAAGGTGATCGGCCTCGACCTGACCCAGCTCGGCGTGATCATGGTGCTCAATCTGGCGATCGGGCTCTATACCCCGCCGGTCGGCACGACCCTGTTCATCTCGGCCTCGATCGCACGCACCGGCATCATCCGGACCGCGAAGGAACTGGCCCCCTTCTATCTTGCCGCACTGATCATCCTGGCCCTTTACTCCTACGTTCCCGCCTTGACCCTGAAGTGAGTGACATGACCGGACAGCGCATTGGTTTCGTCGGCCTCGGCTCCATGGGCGGCCCGATGGCCGTCAATCTGGCCCGGGCCGGTTTCGCGGTCGTCGGCTACGACCGGCGTGCGGAGGCCGCCGCGCCGCTGGTGGCGGAAGGCGGGCGGGCGACGGCGAGTGCGGCGGAGGCCGCGGCCGGCGCCGATGCGCTGGTGCTGATGGTCGTCAATGCCGCGCAGGCCGAGACCGTGCTGTTCGCCGACGGTGCGCTCGAGGCCCTGCCGGCCGGGGCCAGCGTGATCCTGATGGCGACCTGCCCGCCCGGGGCGGCCGCCGCTCTGGCCGCGCGCGTCGAGGCGGCCGGCCGTCGCTTCGTCGATGCCCCGGTCTCCGGCGGCGTCGCCGGCGCCAAGGCCGGCACGCTGACCATCATGGCGGCCGCGCCGGCCGACCTGTTCGCGCAGAACCGCGCGCTGCTGCTCGCCATGGGCAGCCGCCTGCGCCATGTCGGCGAGACGGCCGGCCAGGGCGCCACCGTGAAGGCGATCAACCAGCTCCTGTGCGGCGTGCATCTGGCCGCCGCCGGCGAGGCGCTGGCGCTGGCCAAGTCGGTCGGCGTCGATCCGGCCGTGGTGCTCGACATCATGTCCGGCTCGGCGGCGATGAGCTGGATGCTGACCGATCGCGGCCCGCGCATGATCCGCGACAACCCCGAAGTGACCAGCGCGGTCGACATCTTCGTCAAGGATCTCGGCATCGTGCTGGCCGCCGGCCAGGATGCCGGCGCCGCCACGCCGCTGGCCGCCACCGCCCACAGGCTGTTCGTCGCCTCGTCAGAAGCCGGTCATGGCCTGGAGGACGACAGCCAAGTGGTGCACGTCTTCCCGACCCTGAAGGCCTGACGGCCAGGCGGTCCGGATCGAACCGGGCCGGGCGCTGTCGCGACCGCCATGCGGCCGACAGCGCCCGGCTTTTTGCGTCAGCGCGCCAGGTCCTCGATCCCGGCGAAGAGCGCGAGCGCGTCCGGGTTGGCCAGGGCCTCGACATTCTTGACCGGGCGGCCGTGGACGACCTCGCGCACGGCCAGTTCGACGATCTTGCCGGATTTGGTGCGCGGGATGTCGGCGACCGCCACGATCCGGGCCGGGACATGGCGCGGCGAGGCGCCGGTGCGGATCTTAGCCTTGATCCGGCCGGTCAGGGCCTCGTCCAGCGTGGCGCCGGCCTTCAGCCGCACGAACAGCACGATGCGCACATCGCCGTCCCAGTCCTGTCCGATCGCCAAGGCCTCGATGACCTCGGGGATCTGCTCGACCTGGGCATAGATCTCGGCCGTGCCGATGCGCACGCCGCCGGGATTGAGGGTCGCGTCCGAGCGGCCGTGAATGATCATGCCGCCATGTTCGGTCCATTCGGCGAAATCGCCGTGGCACCAGACATTCGGGAAGCGCTCGAAATAGGCCGCGCGATACTTGGCGCCGCCCGGATCGTTCCAGAACATCACCGGCATGCACGGGAAGGCCTTGGCGCAGACCAGTTCGCCCTTCTCGCCGCGCACCGGCCGGCCGGCATCGTCATAGACATCGACCGCGAGGCCGAGGCCCGGCCCCTGGATCTCGCCCTTCCAGACCGGCTTGTCGGGAATGCCGAGCACGAAGCAGGAGACGATATCGGTGCCCCCCGAGATCGAGGCGAGATGCACGGTCGGCTTGATCGCCTCGTAGACATAGCCGAAGCTTTCCGGCGCCAGCGGCGAACCGGTCGAGCAGATCATCCTCAAGGCCGAAAGGTCGTGCGTGTCGCGCGGACGCAGGCCTTCCTTGGCGATCGAGTCGATATATTTCGCCGAGGTGCCGAACAGCGTCACCCGCTCGGCGGCCGCCATGTCCCAGAGCACCAGCGGGGTCGGCGCGAAGGGCGAACCGTCGAACAGGATCAGCGTCGCCTCCGCGGCCAGCGCCGAGACGAGCCAGTTCCACATCATCCAACCGAGGGTGGTGAAATAGAAGACCCGATCGCCCGGCTTCACGCCGGCATGCAGCTTGTGCTCCTTCAGATGCTGCAGCAGCGTGCCGCCGACGCCGTGGACGATGCATTTCGGCACGCCCGTGGTGCCGGACGAGAACAGGATATAGAGCGGCTGGTTGAAGGCGACGCGCACGAAGCGCGGCGGCTTGGCGTCGAAGCCGGCCGTGAAGGCCGCGAAGGTGACGCCGTTCGGCAGCCGGGCGGCGAGCGCGTCGGCGGTCCCCAGATGGGCGACGATCACCACCTTGCCGGCCGTCGGCAACTGGCCGGCGACGGCGGCGACCTTGTCGGCGACATCGATCGTCTTGCCGCCATACCAATAGCCGTCGCACGTGATGAACACCTTCGGCTCGATCTGGCCGAAGCGGTCGAGCACGCCGCGCTCGCCGAAATCCGGCGAGCAGGACGACCAGACCGCGCCGAGCGAGGCGACAGCCAGCATTGAGGCGACGGCCTCCGGCCCGTTCGGCAGCATGGCGCACACCCGGTCGCCGACCGCCACCCCTTCCGCCTCCAGCGCCTGCTGCAGGCGGGAGACCAGGGCGTTGAGCTCGCGCCAGCTCATCCGGCCTTCGCGCCTGTCCTCGGCGCGATAGACGATCGCCGTCGTGTCGTCGGACCGGCGCAGCAGGTTCTCGGCGAAGTTCAGACGTGCATCGGGGAAGAACTGCGCGCCCGGCATCCTGTCGCCGTCGACGAGACGCCGTTCGCCCTTCTCGCCGATGACGCCGCCGAAATCCCAGACCAGGTCCCAGAAAGCCTCCCGATCGGCGATCGACCAGGCATGCAAGGCATCGAAATCCGCGAAGGTGGTGCCGGCCCGCCGCCCGGCCTCGGCCGCGAAGGCCGCGAAGGCGCTGGCGGCCACCTCGGCCGGATCGGGCATCCACAGGGGGCGCGGCTCGTGCGTTGCGGCGGACTCCAAGGCGGTCATTCGTCATCTCCCCTTCGGCAATGCGTCCCATCCTGCCGCACCGCACTCCTGGCATAAAGGCAGCCGACCGCGCGGTCAAAATATGCTTGCAGCGGTCGCTCGATTTCTTGGGCGATCAGGTCGCGAAATCATAACGTTAGCTGCCCCCCCGCACGACTCGAGGCCGAGCCCCCGCCCCGTTTTGGGCAGCGACCGAGGCGGGCGAGCCAGGGCGATTTGCCATGCGGGCTTGCTTCGGGCAGACTCCATCCGCTATCGACAGCGCGTGTCGGCGTCTCGGGTGGTCCCGGTCTCTCGCCTCAGACAGGTTCGAGGACGGATGAAGAAACTCCTGTTCGGCTTGGCCTTCTGCGGCGGATTTGCGCTGAGCCTCGTGGCGGCCCGGCAAATGGTCCCGACCGAGCTCGTGCGCGCCGAACTGGCCGGCAGCCTGGCCAAGATGATCGGCGGCCCGGTCGAAATCCTCGGTACGCCGGACGTTTCCGTGATCCCGACGCTGAAGGTCCGCTTCGAGGCACCGCGCGTGATGATGTCCGGACGCGCGGAGCCGATCGCCGAGATGAAGACGCTGGTCGTCCGTCTCGACATCCTGCCGCTCCTGGCCGGCCGAATCAGTATCGCGGAAATCGGGCTGCGTTCGCCGGTCCTCCGGCTTGAGCGGAGCCTGTCCGGCGAGGCGCTGGTGCCGAACCGGGCGGCGCTCGCCGCCCTGGAACCCGGGCGCGTGACGATCGACGACGGGCGGGTGCAGGTCGACGACCCGGCGACCGGGCGCAGCGAGAGTTTCGATGGCCTGTCGGCCTCCTTCGTCTGGCCGCGGCTGCGCGGCGGAGCGAGCGTGGAGGCGAATTTCCGTTGGCGCGGCGAGACCGTCGCCCTTGTGCTGCAAGGCCAGGGTCCGCGGGCCCTCGCCGAGGGCGAGAGCGGCCAGATGGCCGGATCGCTGACCAGCCGCGCGCTGCGCGTCGCCTTCGACGGCAAGGGCCTGATCGCCGACACGCTGCAGCTCGACGGCGTGCTCGAAGTCGCCGCTGCCGATCTCGGCCGCGCCGCAGCCTGGCTCGGCGGATCGATCGCATCCAGCCCGCTGCTGCGCGACTTCGCCCTGTCGGGCCGCCTGCGTTCGCTCGGCTATGCGGCGACCGTGGCGGATGCGCGGCTGAAGCTCGACGGCAATGCCGCCGACGGCGTCGTCTCGGTCCGCCTCGACGCCCCACGTCCGCAAGTGCGCGCGACGCTGGCCTGGGACCAGCTCGAACTCGGACGCTACCGCACCGCCCTCGCCGACGGGCAATGGCGCCAGACCGGAATCGATGCCGCCGCACTCGGACGGGCGGATCTGGACCTGCGCCTTTCGGCTTCCCAGGTGCGGTTCGGGACGACAGGCGGCCTGGAAAAGGTCGCCGCGACCCTGCTGGTCAAGGACGGCCGCCTCGACGCCGAGATCGCCGATGCCGCGGCCTTCGGCGGCTCGCTCCGGGCGGTGCTGCGCGGCGAGCCGCGCGGCGACGGCTATCGTGCCACCGGCCGCTTTGCCGGCTCCGGCCTCGCCGCCTCCGGCGTGGCACGGGCCTTCGGCTTGAACGGCATCCAGGACGGCGACCTCGCCGTCTCCTTCGAGGGCGCGGCCAACGGCCGGACCCTGGGCGGGCTGCTCGGCGGGCTCGAAGGCCGCATCGGGGCGGAGGCGCGCAATCTGGTCGTTGCGGCGGTCGATGCCGTCGCCTCCGGCGCGCGATTCCTGCCGATCGCCTTCTCGAACCCGGTCGCGGCGCGGGCGCCGACCTTTTCACGCGTCGTGTTGGAGGCCGGCCTGACCGGTCATGCCCTGCGCATCGGGCGGCTGGATGCGGACGGCCCGATGCTGTCCGCCCGGATCACCGGCGAGGCGTCGCTGGCGAGCGGCCTGCTCTCCCTGCGCGGCCGCATGACCATGCCGGACCGGGCCGGCGAGCCGCGCACCGCCGAGGCGCGCAAACTCGAGATCCCGATCCGCATCGGCGGCACCTTCGCCGACCCGATCACCGCCGTGGTCAAGGCAGAGACCCCGTTCGGCAGCTTCGAGGCCCGCTGACACGGCGCCCATAGCCTCGACCGGACCATACATCGACCGGACCATACATCGATCCGACCATACCGGTACGGTCGCGGCCGGCCGGGCCGATCGCGCCGACAGCCCGCATCGATGGCTTTTCGATTTCGTAACCGGATCCGTGGCATTTCTGTTCGGCGTTCCAGCGCGATGCCGGTTCCGCCGTCCGGCCGATGGCCAGGCGGGGCCGGCCCGTGCATCCCTTGCGCCATCCCCGGTCGTGACATGCTCGTCCGTTTCGTCGCCTCGCTCCTGAAGATCGCCGTCGCTTCGCTGGCGACCGGGGTGGTGCTGGCCTATTTCAACATTTCGACCGCCATGCTGCTCTCCCATGTCAACCTGACGCCGGAAGAGGCGGCCACGCTGGTGCTCCGGGGCATCGACTGGGCCATGCCGCGCATGTTCCTCGGCGCTCTGTTCGTCATCCCCTATTGGCTGCTGAGCAACCTGCTCCGCCCCCCGCGCGGCTACGAGTGACCTGTCCCGGGATGGCGCAGGCGGCCGCCCATGAGTGAGCCCGGCGCTCGCAGACCCGGAATCGTATTGGTCGGCGGCGGCCATGCCCATGTCCAGGTGATGACCCGGATGGCTGCGGCGCACCGGTCCGGGATCCCCGTGACGCTGATCGCGCGCGATCTCGACACGCCCTATTCGGGCATGCTGCCCGGCCTTGTCGCAGGCCTCTACCGGCGCGACGAGATCCATATCGACCTCGTCCGGCTGGCGGCCGCGACCGGCACCCGCCTGATCCATGCCGCAGCGGACGGCATCGATCGTGCGGCGCGTAGGGTCCATCTCCAAGGCCACCCGCCGGTCGCCTACGATCTCCTGTCGATCGACGTCGGAATCACGCCCGATCTCTCGGAGATGGCCGGCGCAGACCGGCATGCCGTGGCGGTCAAGCCGATCGGCGGCTTCCTGGACCGGCTGGAGACCCTGCGCGCCGAGGCCGCCCGCGCCGGCGGCCGGCGCCGGATCGTCGTGGTCGGCGGCGGGGCGGCCGGCATCGAACTGATCCTTGCCCTTTACAGCCGGTTGCGCGCCGATGCAGCCGCCGCCGGCCGAGACCCGGATGGCTTCGCCTTCGCCCTGGTCACCGGCGCACGTCTCGTCCCGACGCTCAGTGCCGGCATCCGCCGACGCGTCGCGCGCGCCCTCGCCACGCGCGGGATCGCCGTGCACGGCGATGCGCGCGTGGTGGCGATCGAACCCGACCGTGTCGTGACGGCGGCCGGCGCCTCGATCGCCGCCGACGCGGTGCTGGTCTCGACCAAGGCACGGGCGCCCGCATGGCTGGCCGCGACCGGGCTCGCCCTGGCGCCCGACGGCAGCATCGCGGTCGGTCCGACGCTGCAGAGCCTGACCGATCCGGCCATCCTCGCCGCCGGCGACTGCGCCGCCATGGTGGCAAGTCCGCGCGAGAAGGCCGGCGTCTTCGCCGTCCGCCAGGGCCCGATCCTGGCCGAGAACCTGATCGCGCTGGCGCACGGAACCCCGTTGCGGGCCTATCGTCCGCAGCACCGGTTCCTCGTCCTGATCGCGACCGGCGACGGCCGGGCGGTCGGCGGTCGCGGACCCTGGCCGGCCTTCGAGGGTCGCTGGGTCTGGGCCTGGAAGGACCGCATCGACCGCCGCTTCCTGCGGACCTTCATGCCGTAGCAGGCATATGCCCGGCGAGCCCGACTTTGACGGGCGCCCGATCGCCCCTCCGCGGTTCGTCATCGCTCGGGTCGCCCTCGCCCTCATCCCGTCCGGCCGGGACCCTGGCCCTTGAGGCCGGATTGACGGCATCGCCCGCCTGTCGGCGGCGAAGGAGGTTCAGGCCGCCCCTCCGCGGCGCAACCACGCGGACAATCGCGCGGGCCATCGCCGGGCCGACCGGCGTTGGATCTGCTCCAGTTCGGCGGACAAGGCGGCGCATCGGGCAGTGAGGACGTCACGGTCCGCCGAGGCCTCGGCCAGCGCGGCCGTCAGGCGTTCCTGTTCGGCGGCGAGCGTGTCGCGATCCCGGGTCGCCTGGCTCAACGCGTCGGCCAGCCTGCGCCGCTCCTCCGCCAGACCATCCCGCTCGCTCGCCGCCTGCTGCCGCTCGGCCTCCATCCGGGCTGCTCTGCGCTTTTCGGCGGAGTGTTCCTCGATCAGGTCCATGACCACGCTGTCGGCCGTCGCGACCAGGCGATCAAGCTCGCCATCGAGCGTGCCGGGGCCGTCGGCGAGAGCGCGCGCCATCCGAGTATCGCGGACCAGCACGCCACAATCGAGCAAACGGCGCAGGTCCGCCTCGTCCGGAAAGCAGTCCAGAAACGAGCGTTCCAGTGCATCGCCTCCACCGAGTTCCCAGAGGTAGCGCGTCTGCCACGACGTGGAGCGATCGAGCTCGGGATGGCGTTCGAAGACGGCTCCAAAGGCGGCGACCTTCTTGGCATACTGCTCGAAGCTGCGCAGCGGGTAGTGAAAAACCGTCGCCGATCCATCCGGCCGCGGGCGCAGCTTCTGCCCGGAATGGGAAATGATGCCGTGGCCGGCAATCATGATCTCGCCCATGTCCTTGAGACGGAACACGACCTTGGGTTCGAGCCGGACCATGTGGATCGAATGGTCGAGCGTGAACTCGCGATCGCCCCGGAGCACCCGGCTGCGATACTCGTCGGGGTGAAAGGGCCGCCGGGCACGATAGACATGGGTCATCGGCGCGCTGTCCTGAGACCCGAGCGCCGCGCGGGGCGCGAACATGTTGTAGCGCGGCGCGGTGATGACCGGCTCGCTCCAGTCGAGCGTGGCGAAGCTGCCGGTGGTCAGATGCCAGAACTCGTCACCGTCGATTTGCAGGACGATATCGGCGCCCCGCGCACGCACCTCGGCGAACAGGGCAGCATACCAATGCGGCAGCTCGATCTCTGCGTCGCGGCCATAGGTAAGAACCGTGAGCGGCAGCCCCTCGTCGGTCAGGGCGCGCAGGATATCCGCCGTCTCGTCGGCCGAACCGTGATCCAGGATCACGAAATGATCGACCCCCAGGCGGAGGTGATGCCGGATATTCGCCTCGATGATATCGCCTTCGTCGCGGATCATCATGATGGCTGCGACGCGCAGTCCCGAGGGCTCCGTCATCACCGTACCGGCTCCAATGCCTCGGCCAGGGGCGTCAAGGGATCGAAGGCCTTGACCCGTTCGAAGGCCGCCTCGGCCAGGGCACGGCGGCGTTCGGGGGCGAACAGCCAGGCCCGGGCCACCTCGCCCGGATCCTCGTCCGCCGTCCAATAGGCGCACAGCCCATCGAGCTCCGGTTGGGTCCGCGCGGGCCTTTCGGACAGCACGAAGCTGCGCAAGTGCGCCATCTCCACCAGCCTCATGGGGCCGATATGGGTGAAGGGCGCCGCCCGGCCCAGGCTGAGGACGATTTTTGCCCGTGCCGCCCGGGCATTGCGCAGAAACAGCGGCGTGACCTGCGAGGGGGTTTGCACCAGGACCGGCACCGCTCGTTCGATCCGCCGCAGAAGGGCGGCGCGATGCGCATCGACATTGCCGAAGAAATAGACATCGATCGTCTTGTCGCCTTCGTCGATCATACTGTCCGGTTCGAAGAACTTCACGTAACCGGGCATGATCCGCCGGGAAAAGACCCCCAAATGCGCCATGAGGCGCACGCTTTCGTCGAAATACGACAGGAAGAAGCGACAGCGATCCAGGAATGGCCGCGCGCGATCGGCGAAAATCCAGGATGTCTCCGGCTTGAAATTGACCATGCCGGAGGCGATGTACTCGACATCGAAGACCCCGTATTCGTAAGGAGAATTCGCGATGTCGTCGAGCTCCTCAGGGGTCAGATACTGCAGCCCGATGATGATATTGATGGCATTGCGCTCAAACGAGCGGGGTTCGATCGTCACCACATGTCCGATTTGGGCGAGCCAATGAAGAAGGCTCGTATAGATATCCTCCTTCATGATCGTCCATTGCGGCGTGCGGTCGAACACTGCGATATGAACGCGCGACATTCGTCTGCTCTTCCCTATTCGACCACGAAATAGCCGGGGCCGTTGAGGAAGGGAACCCGGCGCAGAGCCAGCCCGTTCAGCCCGAAGACCTCGCGCAGGGCCGTCGTCTCACCGGGAAAGCCGGCATCGTTGATCTCGTCTAGGACCACGACGCTGCCGCGGGCGAGCCGGGGCCTGAGCGCCACCAGGGCATCACGCGTCGGGCTGAACAGATCCATGTCGAAATAGGCCAGGGCAACGATCGTTTCCGGGTGAGCCGTCAAATATCGCGGCAGGGTTTCCCGTACGTCGCCGGTGACGATTTCGAATTTGCGCTTGTGCGACAGCGGCGCCATGGCTTCACGCGCGGCGAGCACGCGTTCGAGATAGGCATCGTAGCCGCGCGTTGTCCGCACATTGCCCGGGCGTGCATAGACACTGTCGCCATCCTCGGCCGCCACGTCGACGAAGCCGTTAAAGGTATCGAAGCCGATAATCTTGCGAGAATAATGGGTCGGTTCGTAAAGGGTACGGAGATTCAAGAAAAACGACAGGTTTTGCCCCCAGCGGCAGCCAAGCTCCATGATCACGCCGGGCATGCCGAGGATCAGCCGGTACAGATGATCCATGAACAGCGCGCGTCCCAGGGCCAGGTGATCCATATGCAGGCCGAGATTGTCGAGGCGCTCATTTTCCGGGATCGGCGAGCCATTGAACAGGCCGGTCAATTCATAACGTGCAGCCCGCTCGCTCTCGCTCAAGGCGCGGGTGAAGCCGAGCAGGTTGCCTTCGTCGCGGTCCATGAGTGCCCCTCTCTCGTCGGGTAGACCATCCACGCCGAACGAGGATGCCATTAGTCAATTGTGCCGACAGCTACAAGCGAGACAAATCCGGGAGTGGGCGAGATCAGGCGCCCGCCGACCTTGCCTCATCCCGCTCTCATCGGTCACGCGATTCGGTGCTGCTTGAGGTTCTTCCTGGACCGCATTGCGAACCCGTTAGGGGCAGAACCGCCCAGACTGATGTGCGGGCGGCCCGCCATGTCGTCGAACCGCCAAGCCGCGACACAACCGGACATTACCCCGATTCCGCCCCCCCGGAAGGGACGAAATCCAGCACATGGCAGGCCCACCAGCGCTGCGGCGTCTGCGCGATCAGACGGCTGATGAGGCGCAGATCGGGCAGACTGCCGTCTTGCCCCTCGCTCGACCGCTCATGGAAGATGTGAAAGCGTCCGCCCCGATATTCACAGGCCGTCACCGTCCAGTCGGAGCGCGTTGCACGCAGCGCCGCCCAGGCCCCCCGCGCCAGCGGCACCCGGCATGGACCGGGAAGATCGATCATGATCGCCGGCCCGCTGGCCACCGTTCGATCGACGACGATCACGACATCCTCGCCGGCGCGCAGTTTCCTGTAAAATTCCCTGACGTTCCTGTTGTTGAAGATGACTTCCCCGCCATTCGCAACCAAGGAAAGGTTCTGATTTATATTATCATGCATTTTGCCTATCCATGGAGAGAGGCCAGGTATTCGATTGTATAAATCCGAGGTTATCCAATTCGTCGTGTTTCCGCTCTGCGCCAGCCAAGCCACCACGGGATAGAGCGAACCATAGTGAAACATGAAGTGAATCGTGCCGCGCCGGCTCGCAGGGTGCCGGTCCGCCGTCTCGCCCGAGGCGGGAGGCGGCGGCAGGCTGTCCAGCAGGCGAGGCAGGGCCAGCCCCTCCCATTCCGCGTGCGAAAAATGGATATACCGCTGGACGAGCCAGATCAGCCGGCGCCATGGCGGCTCGCCCGGCGCCAGACGGCGCAAGGATCGCCACGTCATGGGGCGAACCACATAGCGGCCCGTTCCGACCGACAGCCAATCATAGCCGAGGGCGGCATGAATGACGCCGCGAACCGTGGCCCAGCCACGCCCGAGCGAAAGGGGGAAATGATGCGCGAGCAGCATCAGCATCGCGGTATCGATCGCGATCAGTCTTCCCTGAATCCAACCACGCATCTGGACCATGTCCCTGAAGCGCCCGAGGAGCGCCGCGCCCCCGCCGGCCCCGTTCGCCGTCAAGACATTTGACGCGGCTGGCGTACGGAGGAGAGGAGATCGAGCCATGTCAAGGGTTGCCGTCGAGCGGGAGCGTTTGCAGTAAGGTAAGTGGTGAACGGCCTCCGGATTGGCCGGCAGTGTCACTCCGTCATGGCAGCCGTCGTCTTCAGGTGACGTCACTGAGGCCCCTCCACCCCGGACCGGCCGATGGCGCAATATCGTCGATGCCGCCGCCGGGATGGCCGGCGCCGATGCAGCTGACGGCCTCCGCAGGCTCCGCCCGGCGACCGCACCCAGCCATCGGGTTGGAACTGAAGCGGTCTTGTCGCCGGCTCTGTCGTGCGCCGGGTCCTTGAGACGCCAAAACGCCCCGTGCGTTTGGGCACGGGGCGTTTGATATGGCTTGGTTGCGGGGGCCAGATTTGAACTGACGACCTTCAGGTTATGAGCCTGACGAGCT
>NZ_JAHHZF010000025.1 GCF_018729455.1 Prosthecodimorpha staleyi
CTCTTGCGGCAAGTTGACGGCAGAGTGGGTCCCGGCTCTCCGCTTCGCTGCGGCCGGGAATGCGCTGCGGGATGGCGCGTAGCTTCACACATGCGAGGGCTCCCAACCGATCTCCCGGCCGATCTCCCCACCGATCTCCCGGCCGCATCCCCGGACAAGGCCCGAAGGGCCGCCGATCCGGGGCCTACTCGCCCCGCAGCGGCGTCAAGATCGTCAACCGATTCAAGCCCCTGCGGCCTGTTGGCAGCACGGTGGGTCCGGCTCTCCGCTGACGCTCCGGCCGGCGTGACAGACCCGAAGCGGCGTCGCAGGCCGCGGTCCTGCATTCCCATACTGCGCCGTAGTGCTTCACCCGGGGCCTAGCACGCTCGACGGTCGGCCCGGGGCCGTCTCCCTCCGGGTCCGCCGAGGCGATCCGGGGTGCGCCGCGGCGCCGGACCGCGATTCAATCCGGCCCGATTGGAATTTTCCGGCCGGTTCCCCAGGGAACAGCGGGCGGACGGGCGCTCCGGCAAGGTGGTGACAGTCGGGATCGAGAGCGATCCCCGACCTCACCCAGAAGCAAACGGAGATCAGCCATGAAGACCATGCTCACCACCCTCCTCGGCGCCACCCTCGCCCTCGGTCTCGCCGCCGCCCCGGCCTCGGCCGGCAAGGTCAAGGTCGTCGTCGGTGGCCATCATCACGGCCACGTCGTGTTCAAGGGCCACGGCTACGGCTATGGTCACGGCTACGGATACGGCCACGGTTACGGCTATGACTACGGCAGCTGCTATATGAAGAAGGTGAAGTACTACGACGGCTACGGCGGCTGGGACTGGCGCTGGGTGAAGACCTGCTACTGAGCCTTCCGGGCCTGCCCCGGCCCCACAAGCACGGGCCCGTCAAGCACCCGTCCAACAAGCCCCCGGCCCCAAGCCGGGGGCTTCGTCATGTGTGTCCGGGCCTTCGGCTGCCCAGCCGCGCGAGCTTTGCGCTTGCAATCCGCCGGAGCATCTGGCAAGACGACGATATCGCAATATCTGTCGCATTATGCAATTTATTGCATTGCGATAGTCCTTCCGGCGCGCATGGCCCTCACATTACGCTGGGGGCCTCTCCCCCGTTGCGGAGCCCGTCATGGCCAGTCGCATCATCTCGGTCGACGTTTTCGACTTCGTCGCCTTCGGCGGCACCGGCGACCTGGTCCGGCGCAAGCTCCTGCCCGCGCTGTTCCAGCGCGACCGCGACCATCAGATCGAGGGGCCGACCCGGATCATCGGCGTCTCCCGCGCCGAAATGACCCGCGCCGCCTACCGCGACTTCGCCCGCAGCGCGATCATCGACCATGTCGACGCCGAGGACCGCGACCAGGAGACGCTCGATCGCTTTCTCGATCGGCTCGACTATGCCCGCGTCGACGCCGCCGGCGAGGACGGCTGGAGCCATCTGGCCCAAGTTCTGGGCGAGCATCCCGACCGCATCCGCGTCTACTATCTGGCGACCAGTCCGGACCTGTTCGGCGGCATCTGCCGCCGGCTCGGCGATGCCGGCCTGGTCTCGCCGCAGTCGCGGGTGGTGGTCGAAAAGCCCGTCGGCAAGGACCTCACGTCGGCCCAGCGCGTCAACGATGCGGTCGGCGCGATTTTCGACGAGAAGCGCATCTTCCGGATCGACCACTATCTCGGCAAGGAGACGGTGCAGAACCTGATGGCGCTGCGCTTCGCCAACGCCCTGTTCGAGCCGATCTGGAATTCGGCCCATATCGACCACGTCCAGATCACGGTCGCCGAGACGCTCGGCGTCGAGGGCCGCGGCGGCTACTACGATACCGCCGGCGCGCTGCGCGACATGGTCCAGAACCACATTCTCCAGCTCCTCTGCCTGGTCGCCATGGAGCCGCCGGCGGCGCTCGACGCGGATTCGGTGCGCGACGAAAAGCTCAAGGTGCTGAAGGCGCTGCGGCCGATCGTCGACGGCGCGGTCGCCACCCATACGGTGCGCGGCCAGTACGACGCCGGCGCCTCCGCGCTCGGCCCGGTCGCCGCCTATGCGGACGAGATCCAGAATTCCGCCAGCCAGACGGAGACCTTCGTGGCCCTGAAGGCCGAGGTCAACAACTGGCGCTGGTCGGGCACGCCCTTCTACCTGCGCACCGGCAAGCGGCTGGCCGCACGCTGCTCGGAAATTCTCGTCTCCTTCAAGGCCATCCCGCATTCGATCTTCGACGCCGGCGCCGGCACCATCGCCCGCAACGAACTGGTCATCCGCCTGCAGCCGCAGGAGGGCATCCGCCTGCATCTGATGATCAAGGACCCCGGCCCCGGCGGCATGCGCCTGCGCCGGGTGCCGCTCGACATGACCTTCGCCGAGGCCTTCGGAGCCCGCAACCCGGATGCCTACGAGCGCCTGGTGCTTGACGTGGTGCGCGGCAACCAGACCCTGTTCATGCGGCGCGACGAGGTCGAGGCGGCGTGGAGCTGGATCGACCCGATCCTGGACGGCTGGCGCCATGCCCAGGACCGGCCCAAGCTCTATCGCTCCGGCACCTGGGGCCCGTCGGCCTCGATCGCGCTGATCGAGCGCGACGGCCGCACCTGGCACGAGGACGCCGCCTGAAGCCGGGCCTGCCGCCCGGACCCTGGGGTTCGATCGAGACGGACGGTTGCCATCCGTCTCGCCAATCCGAACCGCCAAGCGTTGGATTGCGTGACCCGACTCTGACGCTTGCGGGACGCAGATGTCGGCTTCGGACCACTTGCCGGCCCGGGCCGTGATGCCGATGTCACGTCCCATGCGGACGCTGAAGACATCCACCCGCCGCTTGTGGATCGATCGAGCCACCAGGAGACAGCCATGACCGTCCATGCCCGGATCGGCGAAGTCACCGAACGGATCGCCCAGCGCAGCCGCGACAGCCGCGCCCGCTATCTCGACCGCATCCGCGCCGCCGCCGCCAAGGCCCCGGTGCGCAAGGCGCTCGGCTGCGCCAATCTCGCCCATGGCTTCGCCGCCTGCGGCACCGGCGACAAGGCGACGCTGATGACCGGCGAGGCGCCCAATATCGGCATCGTCACCGCCTATAACGACATGCTGTCGGCGCATCAGCCCTACGAGGGCTATCCGGAGCTGATCCGACGCGCGGCCCGCGAGGCCGGCGCGGTCGCCCAGGTCGCCGGCGGCGTGCCGGCCATGTGCGACGGCGTCACCCAGGGCGAGGCCGGCATGGAGCTCTCGCTGTTCTCGCGCGACGTGATCGCCCTGTCGACCGGCATCGCCCTGTCGCATCAGATGTTCGACGGCGCGCTCTATCTCGGCATCTGCGACAAGATCGTTCCGGGCCTTGTCATCGGCGCCCTGTCGTTCGGCCATCTGCCCGGCATCTTCGTGCCCGCCGGCCCGATGCCCTCGGGCATTTCCAACGAGGAGAAGGCGCGCACCCGTCAGCTCTATGCCGAGGGCAAGGTCGGCCGCGCCGAACTGCTGGACTCCGAGGCGAAGTCCTATCACGCGCCGGGCACCTGCACCTTCTACGGCACGGCCAATTCCAACCAGATGCTGATGGAACTGATGGGCCTGCATGTGCCGGGCGCCACCTTCGTCAATCCGAACACGCCGCTGCGCGAGGCCCTGACCGTCACCGCCGTCAGGCGCGTCCTGGAGATCACCGCCGCCGGCAACGCCTTCACGCCGATCGGCGAGGTGCTCGACGAGCGCGCCTTCGTCAACGGCGTGGTCGGCCTGCACGCCACCGGCGGCTCAACCAACCACACGCTGCACCTCGTCGCCATGGCGCGCGCCGCCGGCCTGGTGCTGACCTGGGAGGATTTCGCCGATCTCGCCGAGGTCGTGCCGCTGGTTGCCCGGGTCTACCCGAACGGCTCGGCCGACGTGAACCATTTCCGCGCCGCCGGCGGGCTGCAGTTCCTGATCCGCGAATTCCTCGCCGCGGGCCTCCTGCATCGCGACGTGCGCACCGTCTGGGGCACCGGGCTCGACGGCTACACGGTCGCGCCGGCCCTCGACGCCGACGGCCGGGTCGGCTTTGCCGAAAGCCCGGCGGCCTCCGCCAACGAGGCGGTATTGCGGCCCGCCGCAAACCCGTTCCAGCCGACCGGCGGGTTGACCGTGCTCGGCGGCAATCTCGGCCGCGGCGTGATCAAGACCTCGGCGGTCAAGCCGGACCGCCACGTCATCGAGGCCCCCGCACGCGTGTTCCACAGCCAGGACGAATTGCAGCAGGCCTTCAAGGCCGGCACGCTCGACGGCGACGTGATCGCCGTGGTGCGTTTCCAGGGGCCGAAGGCCAACGGCATGCCGGAGTTGCACAAGCTGACGCCCCCGCTCGGCGTGCTGCAGGACCGCGGCCACCGCGTCGCCCTGGTCACCGACGGACGCATGTCGGGCGCTTCCGGCAAGGTCCCGGCCGCCATCCATGTCACCCCGGAAGCGGCAGAGGGCGGCCCGATCGCCCGCATCCGCGACGGCGACCGGATCCGGCTCGATGCCACGGCGGGTACCTTGGAGGTGCTGATCGAGCCTGCCGAATGGGCCGCGCGCACCCCGGCGACGGCCGATCTCGAGCCCAACCAGTCGGGTGTCGGCCGCGATCTGTTCGGGCATTTCCGCGCCATGGTGGGTCCCGCCGACCAGGGCGCATCCGCGCTCTGACGGGCGCGCGCGACCGACTAAGGTCGGACGGCACGGGTCCGCGGTACTGTGGACGCCTCGGGACAGAGGGCGTAGGGTTCGCCGACGTATCCGGCCGGCGGATGCCGGATTCGGCTCATCCGCCAGCTTGAAGCGGCGCTGCGCGCTTGATACGTCCCCAACGAACCGACAGTCGGACCATCGCCTTGAAACGCGAGTTTCCGTGCGACGATCCCGCGCCCCTCATGACAGTCTGATCCGCCCGAACGGTATGGCCCCTCCCAACGCAACCCTCGCTCCGCTCTCGATCGGCACATTCCCGCGCTCGAAGAAGCTCGTGGCGCTGCTGTCGGAAAGCCTGGAACGCGAAATCCGCGAAGGCCGGCTGAAGCCCGGCGACCGCCTGCCGACGGAAGCCGCGCTGTCGGCGGCGGCCGGCGTCAGCCGCACCGTCGTGCGCGAGGCGGTGGCGGCCCTGAAGGCGGCCGGCCTGGTCGAGACGCGCCAGGGCGCCGGCGCTTTCGTGCTGCAGGCGCGCACCCGTTTCGCCGACCTCGGTCCGATCGAGCGGGCGACCGTCGACGAGATCGTCTGGATCCTGGAACTGCGCCTCGCCGTGGAGGTGGAGGCCGCCGCCCTGGCGTCGAACCGACGCACCGACGCGGATCTGCAGGCGATCGACCACTCGATTGCCGAGTTGGGCCGGGCCCGGACCGAGGCGACCGACAACGTCGCCCCCGATCTCGCCTTCCACCGCGCCATCGCGGCGGCGACGCAGAATCCCTATTTCGGCCGCTTCCTGGACCAGCTCGGCGATCTCGCCGTGCCGCGGCGCCGGCTGCCGGCCTCGAATCTGGCACCCGACTATCTCGACATGGTCGAGCGGGAGCATCAGGCGATCCGCGACGCCATCGCGGCGGGCGACCCGGATGCCGCCGCCGCCCATATGCGCCGGCACCTGGCCGGATCGCGCGCCCGCTATGCGGCCTTGGCGTCCTGACGCCAGAGATGGGGAAGGCCATGTCCGATTTTCGCCGTCTCGTCGAACACCGCTGCGAGCTCGGCGAGGGCCCGCTCTGGGACAATCGCACGGGCCTGTTCCGCTGGCTCGACATCGAAGGCCGCGCCTTGCACGAGGCCGCCCCGGACGGATCGCGATACCGGATGCGGCCCGTGCCGGACCGCCCCTGCTCGATGGGACTCTGCGAAAGCGGCCGGCTCATCCTCGCCCTGCCGAAGCGCGTCGTTCTGTTCGATCTCGAAACCGGCGCCCTCGAATCGCTGACCGAACTGGAACCCGATCTCCCGACGACCCGGCTCAACGACGGCAAGGTCGGCCCGGACGGCGCCTTCTGGGTCGGCTCGATGGACGAGCGGCCGGAGCGGGCGCCGATCGGCAGCCTCTACCGGATCGCCGCCGACGGACGGGTCGACCGCATGATCGCCGGGCTGCGCGTCTCCAACGGGCTCGCCTGGTCGGCCGACGGGCACACGCTCTATCTGGCGGATTCGCGCGGGCCCTGGATCGACCGGATCGCCTTCGATCCGGCCACCGGCAGCCTCGGCGAACGGGTCCGCATGGCGACGCTCGACGATGCCACGGGTCGCCCCGACGGCGGCGCGACCGATCTCGACGGCAACTACTGGAGCGCCGGTGTGACCGCCGGCCGGCTCAACCGCTTCGATCGCGACGGCCGCCTGGCCGAGAGTTTCGACCTGCCGGTCGCTGCCCCGACCATGCCGTGCTTCGGCGGGCCGGAACGCGACCTGATCATGATCACCAGCCTGTCCGCCTCGGTGGCGGCCGATCGTCTTGAGGCCAAGCCCTGGACCGGCAGTCCGATCCTGTTCAGCCCCGGCGCGCGCGGCGTCCCGGTCGGCCGCTTCGCCGATCGAAAGTGATCGGGGGCGCCGATCCGACGCTGTCCGTCGGGACGGCAGCGCGGCATCGCCGTCCCCGGAGCGGTCGCTCCCGACCGCTTCCTCGATCGGTATAGCTTTGATTTAACAGTGATTATCGACCCGCCGGCGCTGCGTCACCGGCGTCTGGCAAACCGGCGGTGCAGTGCTGGACAAGCCTCATCGTCAAAGTTATATGATAACCTGACCAATTGAACGAAGCCGGATCGAAACCGGCTCGGCATCGATGCGCCCGCCCGGGCGAGGGAGGATACACCATGGCCTTGAAATCCGCATTCCTGGCGCTCGGTCTTGCCGCCGCCACCCTGTTCGCCGCTGCGCCGCCCGCCGCCGCGCAGGTCACCCTGCGCTCGGCCGACATCCATCCGGACGGCTACCCGACGGTCGAGGCCGTCATCTATATGGGCAAGCTGGTCGAGGAACGGACCAAGGGCCGGGTCAAGGTCAAGGTGTTCAACAATCGCCAGCTCGGCGAGGAGAAGGACACCATCGAGCAGACCCGGTTCGGCGTCATCGACATGAACCGGATCAATACCGCGCCCTTCAACAACCTGGTCCCGGCGACCCAGGTGCTCGGCCTGCCCTTCCTGTTCCGCTCGGTCGAGCACATGCACAAGGTCGTCGACGGCCCGATCGGCGACGAGATCCTGAAGGAATTCGAGCCGCACGGCCTGGTCGCGCTGGCCTTCTACGATTCCGGCGCGCGCTCCTTCTACACGACCAAGAAGCAGATCAAGTCGCTCGAAGACGTGAAGGGCCTCAAGATCCGCGTGCAGCAGTCCGATCTCTGGATCGCGCTGATGCAGGCGATGGGCGCCAACGCCACGCCGATGCCGTTCGGCGAGCTCTATTCGGCGCTGCAGACCGGCGTCGTCGACGGCGCCGAGAACAACTGGCCGTCCTACGAATCCTCGCGTCATTTCGAAGTCTCGAAGTTCTATACCATCACCGAACACTCCCTGACGCCGGAAGTGCTGGTCATGGCCAAGAAGAGCTTCGACAAGCTGTCGCCGGAGGATCAGAAGATCGTCCGCGCCGCCGCCAAGGAATCGGTCGCCGAGATGCGCCGGCTCTGGGTCGCCCGCGAGAAGGCGTCGGAGGCCAAGGTGCGCGAGGCCGGCGCGATCGTCGCCACCGTCGACAAGGCGCCGTTCATCGCCGCGATGAAGCCGGTCTACGACAAGTTCGTCACCGATGCGAAGATGAAGGACCTGGTCGCCCGCATCCAGGCCACCCCGTAAGGCTGTCGCGCGGCCGCCCCGCGAGGGACCCGTGCGACCCTGTTCCCGTCCTGCCCTTCCGGGACCGCCGGCCCGCCGCCGGCGGTCCTCTGTCATGCCGCCTCCGTGCGACTTCCGCGAGGTCCGTCCATGCCCGCGCTCATCCGCAGTTTAGGCCGCCTCAACGGCCTGCTTGCCGCCCTCTGCCTCGCCCTCTCCGCCCTCGGCATGATCGGCATGACCTTCGTGGTCGGCTGGCAGGTCTTCGCCCGCTACGTGCTCAACGACACGCCGAGCTGGGCCGAACCGGTGACGCTCCAGCTGATGGGCTGGTTCATCATCCTCGGCGCGGCCGTGGGCGTGCGCGAGAATTTCCATCTCGGCCTCGACCTGATCCAGCACGTCGCGCCGGCCGCGGTCGGCAAGGCGCTGGACGCGATCACCTTCGTGCTGGTGATCCTGTTCGGACTGGCCATGTCCTGGTACTCGCTCGACCTCGCCATCGGCACCTGGGCGGCGCGCCTGCCGGTGCTCGGCATCCCCGGCGGCTGGGACTACATGCCCCAGGTGATCGGCGGCGTGGTCATCGCCCTGTTCGCCCTGGAACGGCTGCTCGAACGCCTCGCCGGCATCGAGCACGAAGGCGTCGCCGCGCAGGAGCTCGCCTGATGGAACTCTGGATCCTGTTCGGAACCTTCACGGTGCTGATGTTCATCGGCACCCCGATCGCCTTCTGCCTCGGCCTGTCGGCCTTGGCGACGGCGCTCTACATGGACCTGCCGCCGCTGATCGTGTTCCAGCAGATCAACACCGGCATGAACGCCTTCTCGATGATGGCGATCCCGTTCTTCATCTTCGCGGGCGACCTGATGATCCGCGGCGGCATCGCCGAGAAGCTGATCCACTTCGCCGCGAGCCTGGTCGGCCACCTGCGCGGCGGCCTCGGCCAGGTCAACGTCGTCTCCGCGACCCTGTTCGGCGGCATCTCCGGCTCGGCGGTGGCCGACGCCTCGGCGATCGGCGGCCTGATGATCCCGCAGATGGCCGCGCGCGGCTACGACCGCGACTATGCGGTCAACGTCACCGTCAATGCGGCGATCATCGCGCTTCTGATCCCGCCCTCGCACAACATGATCATCTATTCGATCGCGGCCGGCGGAAACCTGTCAGTCGCCGATCTGTTCACCGCCGGCATCCTGCCCGGGCTTCTGCTCGCCGCCGCCCTGATGGTCACCGCCTGGTGGGTCGCGCGCCGGCGCGGCTATCCGGCCGATCCCTTCCCGGGCTGGCGCATGGTCGGCTGGCGCCTCGCCGTCGCCTCGCCCGGCATCCTGTTGATCTTCATCATCTTCGGCGGCGTCCGCTCGGGCATCTTCACGGCGACGGAAAGCTCCTGCATCGCCGTCATCTACGCCTTCCTGATCGCGCTGTTCGTCTATCGCCAGCTCGATCTCGCCGGCTTCCGGGAGGCGACCTACGGGGCGGTGCGCACCACCGCGATGGTGCTCCTGGTGATCGGCACCGCCCAGGCCTTCGGCTGGCTGATGGCGCTTCTTCAGGTGCCGGCGGCGACCGTGAAGCTCCTGGAGAGCATCACCACCAACCCGACCCTGATCCTGCTCCTGGTCAATGTCGCGCTGCTGTTCCTCGGCACCTTCATGGACATGGCGCCGATGATCATCATCCTGACGCCGGTGCTGCTGCCGGTGGTGATGAAGTTCGGCGTCGACCCGGTCCATTTCGGCGTCATCCTGATCCTCAATGCCGGGATCGGGCTGAACACGCCGCCGGTCGGTTCGGTTCTGTTCGTCGGCTGCGCGGTCGGCAAGATCACCATCCGCGAGGCGATGCGCACGATCTGGCCCTTCTTCGGCGCCTCGATCGCGGTGCTGCTGCTGGTCACCTACATCCCCGGCCTGAGCCTCTGGCTGCCGGCGCTGTTCCGGTAGCGGGCCGGATCCCCCGACCGAAGGCGGCCGTCAGGCCGCCTTCGGGTGCCGCTGGCGCTCGTAGAGGAAGCGCATGACGGCGGCGCGGGCGCGCAGATACTCGGGATCTTCGGTCAGCTCGAGCCGCCGGCGCGGGCGCGGCAGGGCGACTTCGCAGATCTCGCCGATGCGCGCCGACGGGCCGTTGGTCATCATCACGATCCGGTCGGACAGCAGCACGGCCTCGTCGACATCATGGGTGATGATGATCACCGTGTTGCCGAGCTTGGCCTGGATGTCCATCAGCGTGTCCTGCAGCGTCGCCCGGGTCAGGGCGTCGAGCGCGCCGAAGGGCTCGTCCATCAGCAGCACCTTCGGTTCCATGGCCAAGGCCCGGGCGATGCCGACGCGCTGCTTCATGCCGCCGGAAATCTCGTGCGGCCGCTTGTCGAGCGCGTGGCTCATGCCGACCAGGTCGAGATTGTGCACCGTCCAGTCGTGCCGCTGCCGGCGGTCCATGCGCGCCGACAGCACCTTGTCGACCGCGAGCTTGACGTTGTCGTAGACGGTCAGCCAGGGCAGCAGCGAGTGGTTCTGGAACACCACCGCCCGGTCGGGACCGGGGCTGTCGATCTCCTTGCCGTCGAGCAGCAGCACGCCGGACGTGTTGCGGGTCAGGCCGGCCACGATGTTGAGCAGCGTGGACTTGCCGCAACCCGAATGGCCGATGATCGAGATGACCTCGCCGCGGGCGACTTTCAGGTTCACGTCGACCAGCGCCGTGAAGCTGCCCTTGGCGGTGTCGAACACCATGCCGACATTGTCGATCTGCAGATAGGGACGGTTCATGCCGCTCTCCTTCAGAAGGTGCCCGGTTTCAGAAGGTACCCGGTCCGCCGATCAGGCGGCCGGCCCAGGTGATGACGCGGTCGAGCAGCAGGCCGACCAGCCCGATATAGAGGAGCGCCAGAATGATCTCGCTGATCAGCGACGAGTTCCAGCTGTCCCAAAGGAAGAAGCCAATGCCGACGCCGCCGACCAGCATCTCAGCCGCGACGATCGCCAGCCAGGACAGACCGATGCCGATCTTGAGGCCGGTGAAGATGTAGGGCACGGTCGCCGGCAGGGTGATCTTGAAGAAGAATTCGAGCGGGTTCAGCCGCAGCACGCGCGCGACGTTGCGATAGTCTTCCGGGATATTGCGGATGCCGACCGCAGTGTTCAACATCACCGGCCAGACCGCCGTCACGGCGATGACGAAGATCGCCGCCGGCTGGCTCTCCCGAAAGGCGGCCAGCGCGATCGGCAGCCAGGCCAGCGGCGGCACGGTGCGCAGCACCTGGAAGATCGGATCGAGGCCGCGATAGGCGAGCGACGACGACCCGATCAACACGCCGAGCAGGACGCCGGCGATGCTGGCGATCGAGAAGCCGACCCCGACCCGCTTCAGGCTTTCGAAGATGTGCAGCGCCAGACCCTTGTCGAGGCCGCCGCGGTCGAAGAACGGGTGAGCGATCAGCTCCCAGGTGTCCGCCACCACTTTGGACGGCGGCGGCAGCGAGGCACCCTTGCCCGAGAAGGCAAGCTCCCAGATCGCCAGAAGCACGGCGAGCGAGATCAGCGGCGGCACGATCACGCGCGCCACGTCAATGGCGCGGCGCTTCGCGCCGGCGAGCAGCACGGCGGTCGCCGGCAGTTTGAGCGTACCGGTCGTCTGCGGCATCGGTTCGGCTTCGACGGACATTTCGGGTTCCTTCATGGCGAGAGGCGGACCCGCCGAACCGGGGCGCGCCCGGCGCGGCGGCTCCGGTCCGGCATCAGCCGACCAGCTTCTTGATCTTGAGCGCGTCCAGATAGGCCGACGGGTTGGCCGGATCGAAGGCCACGCCGTCGAAGAAGGTCTCCACGCCGCGCGAGGTCGAGCCGGGGATGTCGGCCGCGGCGACGCCGATTGCCTTGGCGGCCTCGCGCCAGAGATCCTCGCGGTTGACCTTGGCGACCAGCGCCTTGGTGTCGGTCGTCGCCGGCAGGTAGCCCCAGCGGATGTCTTCGGTCAGGAACCACAGTTCATGGCTCTGATACGGATAGGAGGCGAAATCGCGCCAGTATTTCTGCATCAGGTCCTTGTTCTCGAAGGCCCGGACGCCGAGATCGAACTTGCCCTTCGAGCGGTCGAGAATGTCGTCGACCGGCACCTTGAACCATTCCCGCTTGGCCAGGATGGCGCACATCTCGTCCTTGTTGGCATCCTTGTCGCACCATTGCGCCGCCTCGAGCACGGCTGCGAGCAGGGCGGCGGTCGCCTTCGGATACTTGTCGACGAATTCGGCGCGCAGCGCGAAGGACTTCTCGGGATGGTTCTTCCAGAGTTCGCCGGTGGTGATGGCGCAGTAGCCGACATTCTGGTTCACGGTCTGCAGCGGCCAGGGCTCGCCGACGCAATAGGCCTCCATATTGCCGACCTTGGCGTTGGCGACCATCTGGGCCGGCGGCACCACGATGGTCTGGCAATCCTTGTCCGGGTCGACGCCGCCGGCGGCGAGCCAGTAGCGGATCCAGCAGTCGTGGGTGCCGCCCGGAAAGGTCATCGCGACCTTGATCTCCTTGCCGCCCGCCTTCAGCGTCGCGAAACGCTCCTTCAGGGCGCTGGTATCCAGGCCGATCTTCAGGTCCTTGTGTGCATTGGCCAGCATGATGCCCTGGCCCTGGGTGTTGAGCCGGCTCAGGATCGCCATCGGCACGCCGCCGGGCGTCTTGGTGATCTTGCCGGCGGTCATCAGATAGGGCATCGGGGTCAGGATATGGGCGCCGTCGATGCCGCCGCCGGCCGAGCCGAGTTCGAGGTTGTCGCGCGTCGTGCCCCAGGAGGCCTGCTTGGCGACCTCGACGTCCGGCATGCCGTATTTGGCGAAGAATCCCTTCTCCTTGGCGACGATCAGCGGCGCGGTGTCGGTCAGCGCGATATAGCCGAGGATCGCCTTGGTCACCTCAGGACCGCCGGCCGCAGCGTGCGCGCCGCCCGGAAAACCCGCGCGGACCGCGGAAATCAGCCCCGCCCCGGCCAGACTCGCGGCGGCGCTCTTCAGGAAATGGCGGCGCGAGGAGCCGGCGGCCGGGGAATTGCTGATTTCGGACTTCCGGGAAACGTCGCTCATGGCGTGTCGCCTTTCCGTTCAGGCAATAAAAAAAGCGCCCAGGGTCGGAGGATGAACTCCGTCAGACCCGTGGACGCCGTTGTGCGGGTATCGATGCAGCCGCCGTTGGCCGCGTGGGTGGGGCCGCCAACGGCCACCACGTCGATTTGAATGAAGCAAATCGGGTGCCAATTTCGCCCTTGCTCGCATCTTCGAACGATTCCAGTGACTTGTTGAAACCCCGGTCCGACCCCATCCGCCGCACCGCTGCACGGATCGAGGCAGACCTTTGCACCAGAACGCGCATTGTGATCAATTTTGCGCCATGCATGGCGATGGCTATGAAATGTGCAACTCGATCGACAGGCTCTCGGTGCGGCCGCTCGGAGCGATCCGTCGCGCTTGCGTGCCGCAGCCCATCCGGATGTTGCATCCCGGCCCGGCGGCGTTTCGCGACAGGTCGTCAAGGCGCACTTCGAGCGGCCCGGAATCGCACCGCCGGCGCCGAAATCCGAGATCTTGCGGCCACCGATTAGCCGGCTTATTTCACTGTCATTGTCGGTTGGACATTCTCCGGGGCGATCGACGAAATCCCCTGCCCGATTGCTTCGCATGTCGCGATTTTAGGCAGCCAATCGGCACCGACTGCAGAGATATGAGGCAGGTTCCGCCCCGGGGCGACCGGCGAGCGGATCGGACCCGTTGATTTCGTGGAGGAAAAGGTTGATGCCGATTCTGGCATGCGGTTTGCGAGACCGACACCGGTCCATGCCGACGACGGCGGGGCCGTTGGCATAACGTCATTGCCCGAACCCAGCGACGCCGCTGATCAGCCTCCTCTTGTGCAAGAGGACACTGATCAGCGGCGTTTTTCGTTTTGGGCTTGGGTCTTCGACCAGACAGGGACGGACCCGATGCGCGACCGCATCGTCATCATCGGCAACGGCATGGCCGGCCTCAGGCTCATCGAGGAGCTCGAGGCGATCGCGCCCGGCCGCCATGAGCTGACCGTGATCGGCGCCGAGCCGGTGCCCGCCTACAATCGCGTGCTGCTGTCCAGCGTGCTGGCCGGCGAAACCACGCGCGAGGAGATCGCGCTCCGGCCGGCGGCATGGTACCGCGAACGCGGCTGCGATTTGCGGCTCGGCGATCCGGCGATCGCATTCGATCCCGCCGCCCGCACCGTGACGCTCGCCTCCGGCACGACGGTTCCCTATGACCGGCTGGTGCTCGCCACCGGCTCGCGCCCGATCCGGCTGCCGCTCGCCGGTGCCGACCTGCCGGGCGTCGTCACCTTCCGCGACTTCGCCGATCTCGACGCGATCGAGGCCGCCGCCGCCTCGGGCGAGGGTGCCGTGGTCATCGGCGGCGGGCTGCTCGGCATCGAGGCCGCCGTCGGGCTCGCCGGCCGCGGCGTGCCGGTGACGCTCGTCCATCTGATGGACCGGCTGATGGAACGCCAGCTCGATGCGCGCGGCGCCGCCTTGCTCGCCCGGGCGTTGGCGGCGCGCGGCATTCGCCTGCGGCTTGGCGCCCAGTCGGCCGCGATCGAAGGCGAATCCCGCGTGACCGGGCTGCGCCTCGCCGATGGCGAGATCCTGCCGGCCGGGCTCCTGTGTATGGCGGTCGGCATCCGGCCGGAGACGGGCCTCGCCGCAGCGGCGGGCCTCGCCATCGGCCGCGGCATCCTGGTCGACGACCGGATGCAGACCTCGGTGCCCGGCCATTTCGCCATCGGCGAATGCGCCGAGCATCGCGGCACCGTCTACGGCCTGGTCGAACCGGCCTATGCGCAGGCCCGCGCCGCGGCCGCAGCGCTCGCCGGCCGCGATCTCGCCTATCAGGGCAGCGTGCCGGCCACCAACCTCAAGGTTTCCGGCCTGCCGGTTTTCTCGGCCGGCGACTTCCTCGGCGCGCCCGGCACCGAGGCGATCGTGTTCGAGGATCGCCCGCTCGGCCACTACCGCAAGCTCGTCATCCGGGACGGCCGGCTGGTCGGCGCGGTGCTGGTCGGCGATGCCACCGACGGGCTCTGGTATCTCGACCTGATCCGCGACGGCCGGCCGATTTCTTCCATCCGCCGGGACATGGTCTTCGGCCGATCCTTCTGCGAGGCGGCATGATGTCGGACGCCGGTTTCACCGAAGACCAGAAACGCTGGCTGCAGGGCTTCGTCTCCGGCGCCAACGCGGCCCGCACCGCGCGCGGCCTGGCCGGCATCGGCGGCCCCGCGCCGGGCGCCGCGGCGCCGACTGCCCTGGCCGCCGCCGGGCCCGCGCGCGGTCCGGACGCGATCCATCATGCCGCCATGGCGCGGTTCGAGGCGGCGGGGCGCAAGCTGTCGCCGCAGGAGATCGCCAAGCGCGACGAGCATCCCCACGACGCCTATGCGCGGCTCAAGGCGGAGGCGCGCACGGGCCGCTTCCCGAAGCCGATGGACGACTTCCGCTGGCGCTTCCACGGGCTCTATTTCGTCGGCCCGGCGCAGAACGCCTTCATGTGCCGGCTGCGCATCCCGAACGGCATCCTGTCGCATTGGCAGTTCCGCACTGTCGCGGCGATCGCCGACCGCTGGGGCGGCGGCTATGCGCACGCGACGACCCGCTCCAATCTGCAGATCCGCGAGATCGCCGCAGAACACGGGCCGGACCTGATCGAGGCGCTGGCCATGGCCGGCCTGACGCCGAAGGGCTCCGGCGCCGACAACATCCGCAACGTGACCGGCTCGCCGACCGCCGGCATCGACCCGGACGAACTGATCGACACACGCCCGCATGCGCTCGACTGGCACATGCACGTCCTGGAGAGCCGGACCCTGCATGGCCTGCCGCGCAAGTTCAACGTCGCCTTCGACGGCGGCGGCCGGGTCGCGGTGCTGGAGGAGACCAACGACATCGCCTTCCAGGCGGTTGCGGTCCGCGCGGGCTTCGGGGTCGAGCCCGGCATCTGGTACCGGCTGGCACTCGGCGGCATCACCGGCCACAAGGATTTCGCGCGCGACACCGGCGTGGTGGTTCGCCCGGAAGAGACCACCGCCGTCGCCGACGCGATCGTGCGCGTCTTCATCGAGCATGGCGACCGCACCGACCGGAAGAAGGCGCGGTTCAAATATGTGCTCGACGCCTTCGGTTTCGACCGCACGCTACAGCTGGTCGAGGAGAAGCTCGGCCGTCCACTGACGCGCCTGCCCGCAGAGGCGATCCAGCCGCGCCGGCCGATCGACCGCTTCGCCCATGTCGGCCTGCACCGGCAGGCGCAGCCAGGCCTGAACTGGCTCGGCGTGGTGCTGCCGGTCGGCCGCATGACGACCGCTCAGATGCACGGCCTCGCCGACATCGCCGCCACCTTCGGCGACGGCGACATCCGGCTGACGGTCTGGCAGAACCTGCTCGTCTCCGGCATCCCGGACGCCATGGTGGCGGCCGCCACGGCCCGGCTCGCGGCGCTCGGCCTGACCCACGAGGCCTCCTCGATCCGCGCCGGTCTCGTCGCCTGCACGGGCAGTCGCGGCTGCAAGTTCGCCGCCGCCGACACCAAGGGCGACGCCTTGGCGATCGCCGAGGCGCTCGAGGGCCGGATCGCGCTCGACCAGCCGGTCAACATCCACCTGACCGGCTGCCATCATTCCTGCGCCCAGCATTTCATCGGCGATATCGGCCTGATCGCAACCCGCGTCGCGCTCGATGCGAGCGGCGAGGACACCGTCGACGGCTATCACATCCATGTCGGCGGCGGCTTCGCCGAGCGCGCCGCGATCGCCCGCGAGATCTTCCCGTCGACGCCCGCGACCGAAGCACCCGCCCGGATCGAGGGCCTGCTGCTCGCCTGGCTCGGCCATCGCACGAGTGCCGACGAGACCTTCCAGGCCTTCGTGCAGCGCCACACCATCGAGACCCTGCGCGGCCTCTGCGACGCCGCCACGCCCCAGCCGACCCGCGAGGCCGCCGAATGACCGCCCCGACCCGTCCGCCCGTCGCCTATCCGCTGATCCCCGAAACCGCGCCCTTCGACGCGGCGCAGCGCGCTTGGCTGAACGGCTTCTTCGCCGGACTGATCGGCTTCGATGCCGGCACCGCGCCCGTCGATCCGGCCCCCCCGGATGCCGGCGCCGCCTCCCCCGCCCCGGCGGAGGACGACGGCGCGCCCTGGCACGATCCGGCCATGCCGCTCGACGAGCGCATGGGCCTTGCCGCGGGCCGCCCGCTGCCGCGCCGGCTGATGGCCGCGATGGCCCAGCAGGATTGCGGCCAATGCGGCTATCTGTGCGAGAGCTACGCCGCAGCGCTGGCCGCCGGCACGGAATCCAAGCTCAACCTTTGCCAGCCCGGCGGCAAGGACACGCTGCGCATGGTCAAGCGGCTGATGGAGGAGGCCGCGAGCGCCGGCCCGTCCGCCGCCCTGCCCGCACCGCCGTCTGCCGCGCCCGCCCTCCCGGCCGGCACCGACAAGCCGGTCGCCCGGCCCGGCTATGCCCGCGACTGCCCGGTCGAGGCGACCTTCGTCTCGGCGACGCGCCTCAACGGTCCCGGCTCCGCCAAGGAGACGCTGCATGTCGTCTGGCGCCTGCCCGAAGGCCTCGACTACCGTCCGGGCGACAGCTTCGGCATCTTCCCGCAGAACGATCCCGCGCTGGTCGACGCGATCCTCGAACGGCTCGGCCTGCCGGCCGATTTCCCGGTCGCCGGCAAGAGCCTGCGGGCGGCGCTGATCGAGGATTATGCGCTGGCGCCCGCGCCCGACATGCTGTTCCAGCTGATCTCATACATCACCGGCGGCGACAAGCGCGCCAACGCCAAGGCGCTCGCTGCCGGCGGCGACCCGTTCGGCGATGCCGAAAGCCTCGACGTGCTCGCCGCGCTCGACCATTTCCCCGGCATCCGGCCGGACCCGGAAGCCCTGCTCGAATGCCTGGAGCCCTTGCAGCCGCGGCTCTACTCGATCTCGTCGAGCCCGCAGGCCGCGCCCGGCGAACTGACCCTGACGGTCGACGTGGTCCGCTACGCCATCGGCGACCGCACGCGGCTCGGCGTCGCCTCGACCGGCATCGCCGACCGGCTCGCCCCCGGCGACACCGTCAAGGTCTTCGTCTCGCGCGCCCACGGCTTCGCCTTGCCGGAGGACGGCGCCACGCCGATCGTCATGGTCGGCCCGGGCACCGGCATCGCGCCGTTCCGCGCCTTCCTGCAGGAGCGGTTGGCCACCCGCGCGACCGGCCCGGCCTGGCTCTTCTACGGCCACCAGAAGGAGGCCTGCGACTTCTTCTATCGCGAGGAATTCGAGGGGTTGCTGGCGCAAGGCACCCTGACCCGGCTTTCCACCGCCTGGTCGCGCGACGCGGGGCCGAAAACCTACGTCCAGGACCGCATGCGCGAGGCCGGGGCGGAGCTGTGGTCCTGGCTGGAGCGCGGCGCGCATGTCTATGTCTGCGGCGACGCCAAGCGCATGGCCGCCGATGTCGACAAGGCCCTGATCGAGATCGCCGCCACCCATGGCGGGCTCGATCCGGCCGCCGCCAAGGCCCGGGTCGCGGCGCTCGCCGCCGCCGGCCGCTACCAGCGCGACGTCTATTGAGGGCAATGATCATGGCGGACGGATCGACCCCGGACATGCAGGTCAGGACGACCTGCCCCTATTGCGGCGTCGGCTGCGGCGTCGTCATGAAGCCCGATCCGACCGCCCCGCACGGTTGGCGCGCGCAGGGCGACCCCGCCCATCCGGCCAATTTCGGCCGGCTCTGCTCGAAAGGCTCGGCGCTCGGCGAGACGATCGGGCCGGAGGGCCGCCTGCTGCATCCGGTCGTCGACGGCCGGCGCGCAACCTGGGACGCCGCGCTCGACCGCATCGCCGCCGGCTTTCGCGACACCATCGCCCAATACGGGCCGGATTCGGTCGCCTTCTATCTCTCCGGCCAGATCCTGACCGAGGACTATTACGTCGCCAACAAGCTCGCCAAGGGCTTCCTCGGCACCGCCAATGTCGACACCAATTCGCGCCTGTGCATGGCCTCCTCGGTCGCCGGCCACAAGCGCGCCTTCGGCAGCGACACGGTGCCGGGCGCCTACGAGGATCTCGACGAGGCCGATCTCCTGGTCCTGGTCGGCTCCAACGCCGCCTGGTGCCACCCGATCCTGTGGCAGCGCATGCAGGCCAACCGTCTGCGGCGCGGCGCCCGGATCGTGGTGATCGACCCGCGCGCCACCGCCACCACGGACGGCATCGACCTGCATCTCGCCATCGCGCCGGGCACGGACGCGCTCCTGTTCGAGGGCCTGCTGGTCCACCTGGCCGAGGCCGGCCGGCACGACCGAGCCTTCGTCGAGACCCACACGAACGGCCTCGCCGACGCCTTTGCGGCGGCCTTCGCGCGCGCCGGCACGATCGAGACCGTCGCCGCCGGGACAGGCCTCAAGGCCGCCGAGGTCGCCACCTTCTTCCATCTCGTCGCCGAGACCGAGCGCACCGTCACGCTCTACAGCCAGGGCGTCAACCAGAGCCACCAGGGCGTCGACAAGGTCGCGGCGATCCTCAACGTCCATCTCGCCACCGGCCGGATCGGCCGCCCCGGCATGGGTCCCTTCTCGCTGACCGGCCAGCCAAACGCCATGGGCGGGCGCGAAGTCGGCGGGCTCGCCAACCAGCTTGCCGCCCACATGGATTTCACCCCCGAGGCGATCGACCGGGTCGGCCGCTTCTGGGGCGCGACCGCGATGGCCGGAAAGCCGGGCCTGAAGGCGGTCGATCTGTTCCAGGCGGTCGAGGCCGGCACGGTCCGGGCGCTCTGGATCATGGGCACCAATCCGGCGGTCAGCCTGCCGGAGGCCGACCGCGTGCGCGCCGCCCTCGGCCGGCTCGACCTGCTGGTCGTCTCCGAGGTGATCGGCTCCAACGACACCCTGGGCGCCGGCCTGAGCGGTCCGGCCCATGTCCGCCTGCCGGCCGCCGCCTGGGGCGAGAAGAACGGCACGGTGACCAATTCGGAGCGGCGCATCTCGCGCCAGCGCCCGTTCCGGCCGTTGCCCGGCGAGGCGCGGCCGGACTGGTGGGCGCTGGCCGAGGTCGGCCGCCGGCTCGGCCACGGCCAGGCTTTCGCCTTTGCCGACGCCGCCGCGGTCTATCGCGAGCATGCCGCGCTGTCGGCCTTCGAGAATGGCGGCGCGCGCGATTTCGACCTCGGCGCCCACGCCCATCTCGACCGCGCCGGCTACGACGCGCTCGAACCGGTGCAATGGCCGCTGCCGGCCGGCGCCCGGCGCGGCCGCGCCCGCCTGTTCGACGACGGCCGCTTCTTCACACCGGACGGCCGTGCCCGCTTCCAGGTGCCCGGTGAGCCGGCCCTCGCCGCGCGCCCGGACGCCGACGCGCCGCTCCTCCTCAACACCGGCCGCATCCGCGACCAGTGGCACACTATGACCCGCACCGGCCTCAGCCCGACGCTCGGCCGGCACCTGCCGGAACCCTTCGTCGAGGTCCATCCGGCCGATGCGGCCTGGTTCGGCCTGACCGATGGCGGCCTGGCCCGTCTCTCCAACCGCCACGGCGCCGCGGTGCTCAGGGTCGTGGTCGCGCCCGGCCAGCGGCGCGGCTCGGTCTTCGCGCCGATCCACTGGTCGGACGACAATGCCGGTCAGGCCAGAATAGGCGCGCTGGTGGCCGCCGTCACCGACCCGATCTCCGGCCAGCCGGAATCCAAGGCCACCCCGGTCGCCATCGCGCCGGTCGCGGTCGGCTTCGAGGCCGTGATCGTCGGCCGCGCCTTGCCGGACCGCCGGGTCCTCGACGAGGCCGGCGCACTCGCCTGGGCGCGCACCACAATCGAGGACGGTCATGCCGTGCTGGCCGCCTTTCCCAAGCTCGCCCCCTCCGACTGGCCGGCCTTCGCGCAGGCCCTGCTCGGCTGCGGCGCCGACGACCTTTCGGATGCCGGCGACCCGGCCGAAGGCCTCTACCGCGCGGCGCATGTCCGCGACGGCCGCCTGATCGCCGCCATCGCGATGACGGCGGCGCCGGAGCGGCCCGGCTGGGCGCATCTGAAACCCCTGCTCGGCGCCGCGCCGCTCGAAGGCCGCGCCCGCCGCGCACCGCTCGCCAGTCGCGCCGCCGGCGGCGGCCCCGATCCCGGCTCGACCGTCTGCGCCTGCTTCGGCGTCGGCCGCACCCCGATCGAAGCCGCCATCCGCACCGGCTGCCGCTCCCCGGAAGCCATCGGCGCCACCCTCAAGGCCGGCACCAATTGCGGCTCCTGCCTGCCGGAAATACGCAAGCTCCTGGCGGCGGAACGCGAAACGGCGTGAGCGGCGGGCAGGTGGCGGCCGGGATGCGCGAGGCCGACTGCGCGGCGTCGCGCGCTGTCGCCGCCGCTTCGGTTCCCCTGCCCCATCTCTCCACGCATGCGGGTAGCGTCCCGAGAGATCGCAACCCGATCGCGATATCTCGCCCCCCGCGACCACCCCCAAACCGCAATCCCGGACAAGGCGCGCGAGCGCCGCCGATCCGGGACCCACTCTGCTCGAAACGGCCGGAAGGTTCTGTTTTCATTCAATATCTTGACGCCGCAGCAATGCGAGTAGGCCCCGGATCGGCGGCCCTGACGGGCCTTGTCCGGGGATGCGACCGCGGGTTCGGCACCAATTGCGGCTCCTGCCTGCCGGAAATCCGCAAGCTCCTGGCAGCGGAACGCGAAACGGCGTGAGCGGGGGCAGGCGGCGGCCGGGATGCGCGAGACCGGCTGCGCGGCGCCGCGCGCGATGTCGCCGCCGCTTCGGTTCCCCTGCCCGATCTCTCCATGCATGCGGGTAGCGTCCCGAGAGATCGCAACCCGATCTCGATATCTCGCCCCCCGCGACCACCCCCCAACCGCAATCCCGGACAAGGCCTCTATCTGCCGGAAATCCGAAAGCTCATGCCCGTGGATTCGGTGTCGGAATGGGCCAGCGAGCGAACGGGATGCTCGTTTCCCTCCGCGACCGTAAGCTCCACGCTGCGCCGTCAGTTCGTCAGTCTGGGTCCCTGCTCGGGCATGCGGTTCAGGGTGTCGATGATCGTCTGCGTGCTCGCACCGGCGGCGCAGAGGCCGTTGGCGGTCTCACCGAAATCGACCAGATCGTGGTGCCGGGCATCCGTGGCCCGTTCAAGCGGCAGGAGCCAGGCGGCATGGCCGCGGCCGACCAGCCCATCGAAATAGCGCTTCTGCGCCGCGAAGGGCACGTTGGTCTCGCGCGGATCGCCGATGACGAAGATCCGTCGCTTGGGATCGGCCGGTATCTGGTCGAGCGACTGGTAGGGATCGAAGCGCGTCAGCGGCTCGCCGGGCTTGATCAGCCCGCGCGCTTCCAGATAGGCGCGATAGGCGGAGGCTCCGGACGAGATCACGGCACAGCGTATATCCGTGCGCCGGGCCAGCATTTCGGCGACCAGCGTGCCGCCGCCGCTGTGTCCGCCGAGCGACCAGGCCTCGATGCGGTAGCGGGCCTTCAGGCCGTCCAGCGCCGCCTCGATCAGCCTGGCTTCGAGCGGGCGGCCGCGCAGCGTGAAGTGTTTGCCGGCGCTGCCATAGGTCCCGGGTCGCCCGAGAAAGATCGACGGCACACCGAAGCGCGCCGCCAGTCCCTGTTCGAGCGCCACCATCTCGGTCGGCCCGAACCCGCTCTGCCGCTTGGTCGCATCGTTGCCTTTCGGCCCAAGCACGTCGCCGTTCAGCCAGATGGCGGCGACTGGGACCGAGGCGGCCCCGGGCGGCCGCCCGGCCGCGGGCGACAGTCCGCCAGCGTAGTATCTGAGGCACCAGCCCTGCCCGTCGACCTCGACCCAGATGGCGGTGTCCCGCCGTTCGAACTCCGCGCAGTCCGAGCGCCCGATCTCGATCCCGTTGACCACCGCGACCGGATCGAACGGCGCCGCCTCCGGCACCGACTGGGCCATGGCCGCATTCGCACCGACCGACCAGGCCAGCAGGACTGTGGCCGCGACACCGGCGAGACCGTCGGATTTGGTATTCATGTTCCCCTCCGTCGAAAGCCGGGACAGTGATTGCGTCGACGAAGGCCGGACTTTGACCAAGAATGTTTGAATTTCCTTAGGCTTAATGAATGGTAAATCGGCACTGCCACGCGGGCCGTCGGTCGGCTTCTCCGAGGCGATCAGCGCCAGCTTCGAGCCCGCCCCCCATGTCGGCGCCTGCCTACGCGAAATCCGCAAGCTCCTGCCGCGCGGAACGGGATAAGGCGTGAGAGAGAATGCATGATGGAGAGCTGGCGGGAGGCGGACGGCGCGCCAGATGGGGCAGTCGTTTCGCTCCCCGCACGATCTCTCCACGCGATCGTCGAGTGATCGGCCTCCGATCGCGGTCCCTCGCCCCCGCGGTACCCCCCAAACCGCATTCCCGGACAAGGCCCGTCAGGGCCGCCGATCCGGGACCCACTCTGCTCGAAGCGGCCGTATAGTTTTGCTTTAATTCGATATCTTGACGCCGCCGCGATGCGAGTAGACCCCGGATAAGACGGA
>NZ_JAHHZF010000026.1 GCF_018729455.1 Prosthecodimorpha staleyi
GGAGAAGGGAGGGAGAGAGACGCTCATTCTGCGCTACTGAAACCACTGAATTTCCGGCCCCTTCCCCTTCTCCCCCCAGGGGGGGAGAAGGTGCCCGAAGGGCGGATGAGGGGGTTGATGTGGCGGTTTCGCCCGAAGCGACCGCGTCCGGGGACGGGGCTTCCGGGCTTGGACCGCGAGTTTCCTCCGGCGGCGGTACCCTCCCCCTCATCCGGCCTTCGGCCACCTTCTCCCCCCTCAGGGGGAGAAGGGAGGGAGAGAGACGCTCATTCTGCGCTACTGAAACCACTGAATTTCCGGCCCCTTCCCCTTCTCCCCCCTCAGGGGGAGAAGGGAGGGGGCAGAACGTTCGCTTCGTTCCATGTCGGGCGAGGGGGCGGACCGTGGGGGATCGGCTCGGCGCATGGGAGGATCCATCCGGGGCGGAGAGGGCTGATCGGGTGGGTGTGACATCGGCTTACGGATCCCTCGCGAACGGCGCGCGCACCTGATAGTAAGGCGCCATGAACGAGACGAACACTTCCGACAAACCCCGGAAATCCCCTGCCCGGCCGAAGGCGCCGAAGACCGCGAAAGCGGCTGGCGACAAGTCGGGCAAGCCCGCCCGCGCCGCCCGTCCGGCCAAGCCGGATGCCATGGTCGAGGGCGACGGCGCGCCCGACCGCGAGCGCATTGCCAAGCGCATCGCCCGCTCGGGCCTCTGCTCGCGCCGCGACGCCGAAGTCTGGATCGGCGAAGGCCGCGTCGAACTGAACGGCAAGGTGCTCGATACGCCCGCCGTCACGGTCGGGCCTGACGACCGCATCCTGGTCGACGGCGCCCCGCTGCCAGCCAAGGAGCGGACCCGGCTCTGGCTCTACCACAAGCCGGCCGGCCTTGTGACCACCGCCAAGGACCCGGAAGGCCGCCCGACCGTGTTCGAGCGCCTGCCGGCCGAGATGCCGCGCGTCGTATCGGTCGGCCGCCTCGACATCAACACCGAGGGGCTCCTTCTGCTGACCAATGACGGTGGTCTCGCACGGGTGCTCGAACTGCCCGCGACCGGCTGGCTGCGCCGCTACCGCGTGCGCGCCTTCGGCACCGTCACCCAGGCCGATCTCGATGCGCTGAAGGAGGGAATCACTCTCGACGGCATCTCCTACGGCCCGATCGAGGCGGCGATCGACCGCGCCCAGGGCTCCAACACCTGGCTGACGATCGGCTTCCGGGAAGGCAAGAACCGCGAGGTCAAGCGCGTGCTCGGCCATCTCGGCCTGGACGTGAACCGGCTGATCCGCGTCTCCTTCGGCCCGTTCCAGCTGGTCGACCTGCCGGAGGGCGAAATCCGCGAGATCCGCGGCAAGACGCTGAAGGATCAGCTCGGCAAGCGGCTGGTCGAGGAGAGCGGCGCGGATTTCGAGGCGCCGCTGATCCATCACATCCACGGCGAGGCCCCGGAGGCGCCGAAGCGGGCGCGGGTCGCCGGCTCCGACAAGCCGGCCCGGGCCGGACGCACCGAAATGGCCTTCGCCGGCACCGGCGAGCGCAAGACGCTGCGCAAGCCGGCCGCTGCCGCAAAGCCCGACAGGCCGCCGGATGCCGCCGAAGCGGCCGCCATGCGGCACGGCCGCAAGACCGCCCGCGACGTCGAGATCGTGCGCCGGCCGACCGAGGGGCCGAGTTCGCCCGACGGCTTCGGGCCGAAGAAGCGCCGCGCCCCGAAGCCGCGCGACCTGAACGGCCCCGGCAGCGCCCCGCGCACGCGCCCCGGCGACGACCGCCCGCCGCGCCGCGTCGACGGCCCCTATGGCGAGGACAGGCCGCCCCGGCGCGAGGATGGTCCGCCCCGCGGCGCTGCTCGTCCGCCTCGGCGCGAAGAGGGTCCGCCGCGCGGCGGACCGGGCCGTGGCCGTCCCCAGCCGAGCGAACTGGGCGGCGACCGGCCGAAGCGCGGCTTCGGCGACGGGTCGCCGCGCAGGCGTCCGCGCATTCTCGAGGAAGTGCCGCCCGGCACCGAGGCCCCCGCCCCCCGGCGCGGCGGCTTCGGACCCGGCATCGGCGGCGACAAGCCGGAACGCAGCGGATTCCGCTCGGAAGGCTTCCGCAGCAAGGCCGGCAACCGCGCCGCCGGCTTCCGCAACCATGACGGCGGCGGCTCGGTCTCCGCGCGGCCACGCGGCGGGGCCGAAGGCGGCGAGAACGGTCGTCCTGACAGGGCCGGTTCCGACAGGTTCGGATCGGATAGGTCCGGGCAGGATCGGCGTCCGCCGCGCGAGCGTGGTCCGGGTCCCGGCGCCGGCAAGGGCTTCGGCAAGAGCTTTGGCGGACGCGATCGCGGCGAAGGCGGAGGCCCGCGTCCCGAGCGACCGGACGGCGACCGCCCGTTCCGCGGCCGCGGAGGTGACCGAGACGGTCCGCGCGGCGGATTCGGCGGCGGCCCGCGCGGCGACAATGCGGGCGGCAGTTCTGGTCCGGGCGGCGGCGCCGGCCCGCGCGGCGGCCGTGCGTTCGGGGGTGGTTCGGGCGGCGGAGGCCCGCGTGGGGGCGGCTCCGGCGGTGGTGGTCCTGGCGGTGGCCCGCGCGGTGGCGGTGGTGGCGGGTTCGGCGGCGGTCCGCGCGGTGGCGGTGGCGGTGGCGGACGTCCGCCGCGCAGCGGCGGCGCCGGCGGCAAGCCCTTCGGCGGCAAGCCGGGCGGACGTGGCCCGCGCGGCCCGGACCGCGGCTGAGATCTGAACAGAGGCGGGGGCTGAGGCGCCATGCGCATCGTCGGCGGGCGGTTTCGCGGGACAGCTCTCGCGGCGCCGAAATCCATGGCGATCCGGCCGACCACCGACCGGGTCCGCGAGACCCTGTTCAACATCCTCGCCCATGGCCATGACGATCCGGTCGCGGGGGCCCGCGTGCTCGATCTCTTCTCGGGCACCGGCGCGCTCGGCCTTGAAGCGCTTTCGCGCGGCGCGCGCTTCTGCCTGTTCGTCGAGGAGGCCGCGGAGGCGCGCGGGCTGATCCGGACCAATGTCGAGAAGCTTGGCCAGACCGGCGCGACCAAACTCTGGCGCCGCGATGCGACGAGGCTCGGCGAATTGTCCGGCGGGCTGGAGCCGTTCGATCTCTGCTTTCTCGATCCGCCCTACGGCAAGGGTCTCGGCGAGCAGGCGCTGGCATCCGCCCGCGCCGGCGGCTGGCTCAGGCCCGACGCGCTCTGCGTGCTGGAGGAGGCCGCGGAGGCGCCGTTCGAATGCCCGGCCGGCTTCGATCTTCTCGACGACCGGGACTATGGCGAGGCGCGGCTGCGCTTCCTGAGCGTCGCCGGATGACGGCGAGCGGGGACGCGGTCTGCCCGCTCCTCAGCCAGTCGACCTTGCCGACGGCACCCGATCATCCCGCCCAGGGCGTCTCCGCCACCGGCGTCAGCGGCTTCCGGCTCTCGAACCAGCTCTTGAGGTTGTCGACCACCAGTTGGCCCATCAGGTCGCGGGTATGGCGCGAGGCCGAGCCGACATGCGGCAGCAGCGTGATGCGCTCATGGGCGATCAGCCGGTCTGGCCGGCACGGTTCCACTTCGAACACGTCGAGGCCGGCCGAGGCGATCACGCCGCGGTCGAGCGCATCGACCAGGGCCGCCTCGTCGACCACCGTGCCGCGGCCGATATTGATCAAGACGCCGTCGGAGCCGAGCGCGGCCAGCACTTCGGCGCCGATCAGGTGATGGGTCGCATCGCCGCCCGGCAGCACCGAGATCAGCGTATCGACCTCGCGCGCCATCGCGATCAGATCCGGATAGTAGCGCCGCGACTCGCCTTCGACCGGGCGGCGGTTGTGGTAGACGACCGGCAGCCCGAAGGCCTCGATCCGCTCTGCGATCGCCCGGCCGATGCGCCCGAAGCCGACGATGCCGACGGTGCGGCCGCGCAGCGTGGTGCGGGTCAGCGGATAGTGGCCCTTGGCGACCCAACGGCCCTCGCGCAGCCAGCGCTCGGCGGCGCCGAGCTCGCGCACCGTCATCAGCAGGAGGCCGAGCGCCGTGTCGGCGACCTCCTCGGTCAGCACGTCGGGCGTGTTGGTGACGATGATGCCGCGCCGGCCGGCCTCGGCGGCGTCGATCGAATCGTAGCCGACGCCCATATTGGCGACGATCTCCAGCTTGGGCAGCCGGTCCATGAAGGCGCCGTCGACCCGGGCATGCCCGACGGCGACGACGCCGCGGATGCGCGGGCCGATCGCCGCCAGGAAGGCGTCGCGTTCGGGCGGTGCGGGCAGGCGGTGGACGGTGAAATGGGCGAGGACGCCGTCCTCGATCCGCTGCATCATCGGTCCCGTCGCCAGGACATCCGCACGATCCATTGCCGCCCTCCCGGCCCCCGCCGCCTCGGCGAGGAGCGCTCTGATCTGCCGACGATTTTCGGCTTATGGAAGCTCTAGGCGACCGGGAATCCTCTGACAAGCCGGCCCGGCCGGCGGGCGCTCATGCGGCAGGCGCCGAGGTCGATTCGCGCAGGCGCAGTTCGGGCGTCACCAGGATTCGGCGCTGCTCGGGCGCGCGGCCTTGCAGGATGCCGGTCAGCATGGCGGCGGCACGGCGGCCGACCTCCTGCTGGCCGTTCCAGACCGTGGTCAAGGCCGGCGACCAGACCGAGGCCTCCTCGATGTCGTCATAGCCGGTGACCGAGACGTCGCGGCCCGGCTCCAGCCCGCGCCGGCGCAGCTCGTTGACGATGCCGAGCGCGATCAGGTCGTTGAAGGCGGCGATCGCGGTCGGCTTGCGCGCCAGCACCGCGTCGGTGATCGCGCGGCCCTCGTTGCGGGTCATCAACTCGGTGAAGATCAGATCCGGATCGATCGGGATCCCGGCCGCCTCCAGCGCCTCCTCGTAGCCGCGGCGCCGCTCCCGCCCGCTCGACGACTGGCTGCGGCCGCCGACGAAGGCGATGCGTCGATGACCGAGCCCGATCAGGTGTTCCACCGCCATGCGCAGGCCGGCGCCGTCGTCGCCGCGCACCAGCGGCGTGTCGTCGAGCCCCGGCACTTCGCGGGCGATCAGCACGGTCGAGAGCCCCGCCGTCTCCAGCCGGGTCACGTCCTTCGGCGTCGTGCCGACCGAGGGCACCAGGATGACGCCGTCGGCGCGATACTGGAGCAGCGTTTCCAGAAAGTTCCGCTGGCGGGCGAAGTCGTCGCCGTGGTTGCAGAGCAGCACGGTCAGCTGGTGTTCGACCAGTTCGGTCTCGACCGCCGCGACCAGCTCGGCGAAATAGGAATTCAGGATGTCGTTGACCACCACGCCGACGATGTTGGTCCGCGCGGTGCGCAGGCTGGCGGCCGAGCGGTTGTAGATGTAGCCGAGTTCGTCGGCGAGTGCGGCGACGCGCTTGCGCGTGTCCTCGGCGACCAGCGGGCTCGACCGCAAGGCCAGCGACACGGTCGCGGTCGAGATGCCCAGGCGCTCGGCGATCATCGCCAGCGTCAGGCGTTTCGGGGGCGGTCGGCTCGATACGTCCATGGATTTCCTGTACCACGATTCCCGCGCGTCAGATCCGGGACGAAGGTCCGAGATCGTCGGCAATTCACCCGAAGGTCGCCGAACGCGACGACGGGCAGACAAAGGCAGGGAGGCGAAATCATGGCAAAGCCCGTGATCGGGTTTGTGGGCGTCGGGCTGATGGGCCACGGCATGGCGAAGAACATCGTCGAGAAGGGCTATGCGCTGCGCATCGTCGGCAACCGCAACCGCACGCCGGTCGAGGATCTGGTCGGCCGCGGCGCCGTCGAGGCGGCCACGCCGCGCGATCTGGCGGCGGCCTGCGACATCGTCCTCTTGTGCGTCACCGACAGCGCCACGGTCGAGAAGATCGTGCGCGGCCCCGACGGGCTGACGGCGGGCGCCAGGCCCGGGCTGATCGTGGTCGACTGCTCGACCGCCGATCCGAATTCGACGCTGGCGCTGGAGGCCGAGCTTGGCCGCATGGGCATCACCTTCTGCGACGCGCCGCTGTCGCGCACCCCCAAGGACGCCTGGGAGGGCACGCTCGACGTGATGGTCGGCGCCGACGACGCCACCTTCGAGACGATCGAACCGGTGCTCGCCACTTTCGCCGGCCGCATCGTGCGGGTCGGGGCGGTCGGCAACGGCCACAAGATCAAGCTTCTGAACAATTTCGTCGCGATGACCTATGCGGCGGTCTATTCGGAGGCCTTCACGCTCGCCAAGAAGATCGGCATCGAGCCGCAGGCGCTCGACAGCGTGCTGCGCGGCGGCCGCATGGACTGCGGCTTCTACCAGACCTTCACCAAATACCTGCTCGACCGCGACGTGAATGCGCACCGCTTCACGATCCGCAATGCCCACAAGGACTTGCGTTATGTCAGTGGGCTCGCCACCGCCTCCGGCGTCGCCAACTGGATCGGATCGGCGGCCCGGAACTACTACGCAACCGCCGAGGCGACCGGTCATGGCGACGACAACGTGCCGCAACTCTCCGATGTGATCGCGGGCCTCAACGGCACCAGGCTCGGCTGACCAAGGGCACCGCCGCGGACCGTGGACGGCCGCGTCGGCGCGGCCGTCCGCGACGGCTCAGACGGGCCGGTCGTCGGCGATCACCTTGCCGTCGTTGGGCAGCGTGCCGGCCCGGGCGACCACCACCCTGCCCTTCAGCCGCGTGATCTCGGCGAGGCTCGCGGCGACCGCATCGGTGAAGCCGGCCGAGCCGTCCGCGGTCTCGATATGGAGGCTCATCACGTCCTGCTCGTTGTCGCGGGTGACCACGAGCCGGGCGCGGGCGATGCCGGGATGACGGCGGGCGACCGCCTCGACCTGGGCCGGATCGACGAACATGCCCTTGACCTTGGTGCGCTGGTCGGCGCGGCCCATCCAGCCGCGGATGCGCAGGTTGGTGCGCCCGCAGGGCGAGGGCTCGGGCATGACGGCGGAGAGATCGCCGGTGCCGAACCGGATCAGCGGATAGACCGGGTCGAGCCGGGTGACGACGATCTCGCCGACCTCGCCGTCGGGCACCGGCTGGTCGCTGCCCGGCCGCACGATCTCCAGGATGATGCCCTCGGTGACCACCATGCCGGGCAGGGTCGTTCCGTCGACCAGCCCCGTCTCATGGGCGATGGCGCCCAGATCGGCGGTGGCATAGGCCTGCCGCACGGCCACGCCGCGCCCCTCCAGGTGGTCGCGCAAGGTGGCCGGCAGCGCCGCGCCGGAGACCAGCGCCTTGCGGATCGGGGCCTCGCCGCCCTTGGCATCCTGCCAGGCATCGAGCAGAATCTTCAGGAAATCCGGCGTGCCCGCATAGGCCGCCGGCCGGAATTGCGCCATCAGCTCGACCTGGGTCGCCTTGTCGGACGGGCCGGCCGGGATGACCGGACAGCCGAGCGCGCGCGCCCCGGAATCGAAGATGAAGCCGCCCGGCGTCAGATTGTACGAAAAGGTGTTGAGCACGATGTCGCCGCGCCGGAAGCCGGCGGCATGCAGGGCGCGCGCCATGCCCCACCAGTCATCACCGGTCCCCTCCGGCTCATAGACCGGGCCGGGCGAGGCAAACAGGCGGGCGACGCCCGGACCGGCCGGCTGGGCGAGACCGCCGAAGGGCGGCTCGGCCGTCTGCCGATCCTTCAGATCCGCCTTGCGCAGGACGGGGATCGCGGCGAGATCGGCGCGCGTCTTGAGCGCCTTCGCGTCGATCCCCTTGAGCCGGCCGCGCCACGCCTTGCGTCGGCCGAGCGTATCGACCGCCTCGCGCAACGCCTTGAGCAGCGCGCGGTCCCGGCTGGCGGGATCGCGCGTTTCCAGCCTGTCGAAATACTGCAAAGCCATTCGGTCCCCCCTGCCGGCGTCGGTCGGACGCCGGCGTCGCTGGTTCGGGCGGACCGGGGCCCGGTCACGCCTGGATGTAGTCGTCGAGTGCACTCAGGGACGCGAAGCGGCGCAGTCCGAGCGCGGTCGGTGCCGTCACCCCGCCGTCGGCATGCAGCGTCACGTCACGGCCGCGATAGAGCATCTTCCGGTCGGCCGGCTGCATGCCGGCCGTCGCCTGGGTGACGGCCGCATCCACGGTCATCTTGAAGGCGGCCTCGCCGGTGCGCTGTTCCTGCTCGATCGCCTCGGCGACCCGCATGGCGACGCTTTCGTAGGTCTCCGAACGGCGCTCGAGCTTGCCGAGATGGCCGGCCATCTCGACATAGCGGCCCTCCATCAGGGTGCGGAAGGATTGAGCCTCGGCGCGGGCCGCGGCGAGCTGGTCGATGGCGCGGCCGAGCCGGTCGACGATCTGCGCCAGCCCCCACAGCACGAAGGCGCCGAGCATGATCAGGAAGCCCGGAATGGCGGCCGTCGCCTGCGGCGGCAGCGGATAGCCGATCGCGGTCGCCAGACCGTAGCCGAACACCAGCAGCGCACCGAGATAGATGAACCCCGACATATGTTTCCCCTCTCCGTTTGTTGACCGGGGAAACTCAGGCGAGCCAGCGTTTCCTCCGCTTGTAGTGTTTGACGTCCTTGAAGCTCTTGCGGCCGGCGGCGGCCACTCCGAGGTAGAACTCCTTCACGTCCTCGTTCTCGCGCAGCGCCTTGGCATCCCCGTCGAGAACGACCCTCCCCGATTCCAGGATATACCCATAGGTCGCGTAACGGAGTGCGACATTCGTGTTCTGCTCCGCCAACAAAAACGATACGCCCTCGCTGGCATTGAGGCGGCGCACGATCTCGAAGATTTCCTCCACGATCTGCGGCGCCAGCCCCATGGACGGCTCGTCGAGCAGGATCATGTCGGGCCGCGACATCAGCGCCCGCCCGATCGCGACCATCTGCTGCTCGCCGCCCGACGTATAGCCGGCCTGGCTCTGTCGCCGCACCTTCAGGCGCGGGAAGAAGCCGTAGACCTTCTCCAGGTCGGCGCGGATCGCCGCGCGCCCGTCCGTGCGGGTGAAGGCGCCGGTCAGGAGATTCTCCTCGACCGTCAGATGGCCGAAGCAGTGGCGCCCTTCCATGACCTGGATGCAGCCGCGCCGGACGAGTTCGTTCGGTGAGCGATCCTGCACGGCCTCGCCCTTGAACAGGATGTCGCCCTTGGTCACCTCGCCGCGCTCGGCATGGAGCAAGTTGGAAATCGCCTTCAGGGTCGTGGTCTTGCCCGCGCCGTTGGCCCCCAGGATGGCCACGATGCCGCCCTTCGGCACGGTCAGCGACACGCCCTTCAGGACCAGGATGACGTGGTCGTAGATGACCTCGATATTGTTGACGGCGAGGATCGGATCGGACATCGGCAACAGCCTGTCGGGAACGGCGCGAGACGGAAGCGCCCGGGGCACGCGGAGAAAAGCCGGCATGGAGAGAGCCCGCGCGACGCCCGAAGGCGCGGCGGGTGACCGGCGCGGGAGGAGCCTCGCCGCGCCGGCCGGGTCATGGCATCAGGACTTCGGGCATTCCTCGGAACGGGCCGGCCAGGGCGCGTTCTTGGTGGTGTAGTCGGAGGCGTCCTTCTCCAGGAGCGGCCGGACCTTGTCCTTCATGGGCGTGATCCAGTCGGAGGCCTTGACCCACTTGGTGCCGTTCCACTGCTGCAGATAGACCGCGTGGGCGCCCGAATGGTCCTCGCAGGTCACCTTGACGGGCGCCGCGAAGCCGCCGAGGCCGATCTCCTTGAAGCGGGCCTCGGAGATCTCGAGCGCCTCCAGGCCGAGCCGCATGTCGGCGGCGTTGATCGCCTTCTTGCCGGTGATCTTCTGAGCGGTACGGATCGCCTCGGCCATCAGGACCGAGTTGTAGACGCCCTTGTTGTAGTTCACTTCGCCGATCTTGGACTTCTCCTTGACCGACGAATTGCCCTTGTCGAACACGTGCTTGACGATGTCCTGCACGGCCGGGAAATCGGCGCCGGTGGCGGTAAAGTTGAGAGTCAGATAGCCCTTGCCGCCCGGGCCGGCCGGACGCGCATCGTCTTCCGATCCGGACCACCAGACGCCGATGAACTTGTCCATCGGGAAGCCGACCTTGGCGGCCTCCTTGACGGCGGTCGGGTTCATGGCGCCCCAGCCCCACATGATCATCCAGTCCGGATTGTCCTGCTGGACGTTCAGCCACTGCGAGGATTGGTCCTGCATCTTGTCGGCCGGCACCGGATACTTGGCGACCTTGAAGCCGTAATCCTTGGCGAGGCCTTCGAGCAGCGGGATCGGCTCCTTGCCGTAGGGCGCATCGAGATAGATGAAGCCGATGGTCTTGCCCTTGAGCTTGTCCAGGCCGCCCGTCTTGTCGCCGACATACTTGATCGCGACCGAGAGGCCGTCCCAATAGGTCAGCGGCGGGTTGAACACCCACGGGAAGGACTTGCCCATGGCGGCGGCGGACAGGCCGTAGGCCATCGACAGGACCGGGATCTTCTCCTGGGTCGCCTTCGGGATCAGCGCCAGGGTGATGCCGGTCGACCAGGGATTGTAGACCAGCGCGCCCTTGGCCTTGGTCGCCTCGTAGCACTCGACGCCCTTCTGCGCCGTGTAGCCGGTCTCGCATTCCTCGGTGACGATCTTGACGCCGCCGATGCCGCCGTCGCGGGCGTTGAGCATCTTGAAATAGTCGTGCATGCCGTCGGCGATCGGGATGCCCGAGCCGGCGAAGGCGCCGGTGCGGTAGGTCAGCAGCGGAATGTAGAGCGAATCCTCGGCCGCGGCCGGCAGGGCCGTCGCGACCAGCGCCATCATGGCGGTGCCGACGAGCAACGTGTTCACGCGCATCACTTCCTCCCAGTCTTTCCCGGCCGTTCCTTGGGGCGGCGGCCGGCTTGTCGAGCCGCATCGGAGAGCGCCGGCCGGCTCGTGCGCCGGCGCCCCGGATGGTCTTCGCGTCAGTACGGGAACGGCCAGACGCGCAATTTCTGCTTGCCGATCTGCCAGAGCCGGGCAAAGCCGTGCGGCTCGACGATCAGGAAGAAGATGATCAGGCCGCCGATGATCATCACGGTGACCTGGTCGACGACCGCGGACGGCAATTCGATGCCGAGGATCTGCGGGGCGAACTTGATCACCACCGGCAGCGCCGCGATGAAGCCGGCGCCGAGATAGGAGCCGATCATGCTGCCGAGGCCGCCGATGATCACCATGAACAGGACCTGGAACGACAGCTCGATGTTGAAGGCGATCGATTCCATCGAGCCGTAGTGGAAGAAGAGCAGCATCGCGCCGGCCACGCCGCAGAAGTAGGACGACACCGCGAAGGCGAGCAGCTTGGTCGGCAGGAGCCGCACGCCCATCAGTTCGGCGGCGATGTCCATGTCGCGGACCATCATCCATTTCCGGCCGATGCGGCCGCGCACGATATTGGACGCGATCCAGGTCAGCGCGACCAGAAGCGTCAGGACGCACAGATAGCGCGCGGTTTCCGAGGCGCCCGGACCGGTGATCTGCACGCCGAGCAGGCTGCGCCGGGCCGCCTCGATCGAGCCGGACGAGGAATAGTTGGTCAGCCAGCCGACGCGGACGAAGCACCATTGCAGGAAGAACTGCGCCGCCAGCGTCGCCACCGCCAGATAGAGCCCCTTGATGCGCAGGCTGGGCAGGCCGAACACCACCCCGACGGCGGCGGAGAAGAAGCCGGAGGCGAGCACCCAGACGAGCACGTTCACGTCCGGAAACGCCGTTGCCAGCTTGAAGCAGGCATAGGCGCCGACGCCCATGAAGGCGCCCGTGCCGAGCGAGATCAGCCCGGCATAGCCGGTCAGGATGTTAAGCCCGATCGCCGCCATGGTCAGGATCAGCATCGGGATCATGATGGTCGAGACGAAGAAGGGCGATCCGAACATCGGCACCGCCACGTAGGCGATGGCCAGGATCACGGCGATGCCGATCCGATCCTGCCGGATCGGGAACACCGCCATGTCGTCGGCGTAGCCCGTCTTGAACTGACCTGCCTCGCGATAGAACATCGATCCCGCCCCTCAAACCCGCTCGATGATCTTCTCGCCGAACAGGCCCTGCGGCCTGAACAGCAGGAACAGAAGGGCGATCATGTAGGCGAGCCAGCTTTCGATGCCGCCGCCGATCAGCCGTCCCCAGTAGATTTCGCCGATCTTCTCGCCGATCCCGATGATCAGCCCGCCCACGATCGCCCCCGGCACCGAGGTGAAGCCGCCGAGAATCAGGACCGGCAGCGCCTTCAGGGCGATGATCTCCAGCGCGAAGGACACGTCGGAGCGCGCGCCCCACATGATGCCGGTGACCAGCGCCACGAGGCCGGCCGCGAACCACACGATCACCCAGATCTGCTCGAGCGAGATGCCGACCGACAGCGCCGCCTGATGGTCGTCGGCGACAGCGCGCAGAGCCCGGCCGATCCGGGTGCGCGAGAAGAAGAAGGCGAGCCCGCCGACCATCACGATGGCGACGATCGCGGCGGTCAGGTCGATCAGCTTGATGACGACGACGCGGTCGAACAGCGGAATGCGCCAGACCCCAGACGGAATGCCGAGTTCGCTGGCGATCATTACCTTCGGCTCGCCGCCGAAGACCAGTTCGCCGAAGCCGACCAGCACGCGGGTCAGCCCGATCGTGGCCATCAGCAGGATGATGTCCGGCTGGTTGACCAGCGGCCGCAGCACGATCCGCTCGACCCCGACGGCGAGCACATACATGACCACCAGCGCCAGCGCGACCGCCACCCAGGCCGGCACCCCGGCCTCGTGCAGCCCGACCAGGGTCAGCGCCGCGAACACCACCATGATGCCTTGGGCGAAGTTGAACACGCCGGAGGCCTTGAAGATCAGCACGAAACCGAGCGCGATCAGCGCATAGAGCACGCCTGAGACGAAACCTTCCCAGATCACCTGGATGAGGAAGGCCGGATTGGTCGCCATCCGGGCGAAGGGTTCGACCAGCACCATCGAGAGGACTTCGAGAACCTGTTCCACCGTCGCCCCGCCTTCAGTGCTGCACGCCGAGATAGGCGTCGATCACGTCCTGGTTCTTCTGCACCTCGTCCGGCGTCCCGTCCGCGATCTTGCGCCCGTAGTCGAGCACGACGACGCGGTCGGAAATGTCCATGACGACGCCCATGTCGTGCTCGATCAGGGCGATCGTGGTGCCGAACTGCTCGCGCACATCGAGGATGAAGCGGCTCATGTCCTCCTTCTCCTCCAGATTCATGCCGGCCATGGGTTCGTCGAGCAGGAGCAGTTCCGGTTCCTGCGCCAGCGCACGACCGAGCTCGACCCGCTTTTTCAGGCCGTAGGGCAGCTTGCCGACCGGCACCTTGCGGATATGCTCGATCTCCAGGAAATCGATGATCTCCTCGACCTTGCGCCGGTGCTCGATCTCTTCGGTGAGCGCCGGACCGAAGCGCAGGCACTGCCAGAAGAAGCCGACATTCATCTTCAGCGCCCGGCCGGCCATGATGTTGTCGAGCGTGGTCAGCCCCTTGAACAGGGCGACGTTCTGGAACGTCCGGCTGATCCCCTGGGCGGCGGCGGTATCGGGCCGCTGCCGGCGCCGCAGCTCGCCGCGATAGGTGATACGGCCGTGCTGGGGATGGTAGAAGCCGTTGATGACGTTGAGCATCGACGTCTTGCCGGCGCCGTTCGGGCCGATGATCGCGCGCACCTCGCCCTTGCGGATGTCGAAGGAGATGCTGTTCAGCGCCTTGACGCCGCCGAAGGCGAGGCTGATCCCCTCGACCTCCAGGAGCACTTCGCCGGCCGCGATCGGCTTCGGCCCGGTCTTGCGTCCCGTATCCACGAACGCCATCATTCTGCGGCCTCCAGGACCGGCTCCGGCCGCACGGCCGGATAGGTCGCCATGTCGCGGATCCTGACCGTGGCGGCGATCGATCCCTTGCGGCCGTCCTCGAAGGTCACTTCGGTGTTCACGTAGCGCTCCGTGGAACCGTCATAGAGGGCTTCGACGAGGGGTGCGTAGCGCTCGGCGATGAAGCCGCGCCGGACTTTCTGGGTGCGGGTCAGTTCGCCGTCGTCGGCATCGAGTTCCTTGTGCAGGACCAGGAAGCGTTGGATCTGCGAGCCCGACATCATCGGCTCGCCGGCGAGGTCACGATTGACCTGGTCGACATGGCTGGCGATGATGTCGTAGACTTTCGGATGTCCGGCCAGCTCCTGATAGCTGGCATAGGAAACGTTGTTGCGCTCCGCCCAATTGCCGACCGCGACAAGATCGATATTGATCATCGCACAACAGAAGCCGCGACCGTCTCCGACCGCCACGACCTCCTTGATATTCGGAAAGAACTTTAATTTGTTCTCGACATATTTCGGCGCGAACAGCTCGCCGGAGAGAAGCCGGCCGACATCCTTGGCGCGGTCGATGATCCGCAGATGCCCGGTCTGGTCGAAGAAGCCGGCATCGCCCGAATGCACCCAGCCGTCCGCCGTCTTGGTCGCGGCGGTCGCCTCCGGATTCTTGAAGTAGCCCATGAACACGCCGGGGCTGCGATAGAGCACCTCGCCGGTTTCGGAGATGCGGATCTCGACATCCGGCGCCGGCTTGCCGACCGTATCGGCGCGGATCTCGGCATCAGGCTGCATGGTCACATAGACCGCCGCTTCCGTGGCGCCGTAGAGCTGCTTCAGGTTCACCCCGATGGAGCGGAAGAAGCGGAAGATTTCCGGGCCGATCGCCTCGCCGGCCGTGTAGGCGACGCGGATGCGGCTGAAGCCGAAGCGGTTCTTCAGCGGCCCGTAGACCAGGATCTCGCCGAGGCCGTACATGAGCCGGTCGACCAGGCCGACGGGCTGGCGGTCGAGGATCGCCTCGCCGACGCGGCGCGCATGCTCGATGAAATAGTGGAACATGCGCCGCTTCAGCGCGCTGGCATCCTCCATGCGCACCAGCGTCAGGGTGAGCAGGTTCTCGTAGACGCGCGGCGGCGCGAAGGCATAGGTCGGACCGATCTCGCGCCGGTCGTCGACCACAGTCTCCGGGCTTTCCGGACAGTTGACGCAGAAGCCGGAGACGTAGGACTGGGCATAGGAGAAGATGTGGTCGCCGACCCAGGCGAGCGGCAGATAGGCGATGACCTCCTCGGCCTCGCTCAGGGCATCGAACTTGATGCCGTTCTCGGCCGAGATCAGCACGTTGTCGTAGCTGAGCATGACGCCCTTGGGCTTGCCGGTGGTGCCCGAGGTGTAGAGGATGACGGCGAGATCGCCGCCCCGGCCGGCCGCGATGCCTTCGCGCCAGCGCGCCTCGAGCCCGGCATCGGCGGTGCGCGCCGCGCGGCCGATCTCCTGCACGGCGGCGAAGCCGTGCAGCCGCGTGTGGTCGTAGTGCCTGAGCCCGCGCTCCTCGTCGTAGACGACATGGGCGAGGCCCGGCAGCCGGTCGGCCATGGAGAGGACCTTGTCGGTCTGCTCCTGGTCCTCGACCACCGCGAAGGCGACCTCCGCGTGCTCGAGCACATAGACCATCTCGTCGGCGACGGAATCCTTGTAGACCGGCACCGGCACGCCGCCGAGCGACTGCACGGCTGCGAAGGTCCAGTAGAGCCGCGGCCGGTTGGCGCCGACGACGGCGACCTTGTCACCCGCCTTCAGGCCCAACGTCTGCAGGCCGAGCGCGCAATCGCGCACTTCGTCGGCAACCTGCGCCCAGGTCCAGGCCTGCCAAATGCCGAGATCCTTCTCCCGGATCGCAGGCCGGCTGCCCATGACGGCGGCATTGCGCAGAAGCAGTTTCGGAAACGTATCGTCGCCAGCAGCACGTGCGGCCACAGCCATGCCTCCCTGAACCGCGCCCCTTGAAGGGGTCTTTGCGGCCGGCCGCTCGTTGCGGCCCGTTTCTCCCATGCCCCGGACAATGCCATGTCGTTCGCCGGGTGCATAGCAGACCCTTGACAGACGAAGCCTCAGAGTCTCTGTTAGCCTCGCCCGTGGCTTTTGACGCTACGATCGGCTGCCCCGAACTGCTGCCGAATGGCTCGATGGATCGCCGTCGTTTCGCCTGTCATCTCATTGAGATACCGTTGCGCCGCAGTCTGCGCGTGCAGATCCGGCCGGGCGACTTCGCGGGACCCTCTTCCAGCGGCTTTGACGGACCGCATCCGGGCGGGTAGCGTCGCCGCCTCGGAGGACGCGATGGGCCACGACCACCCGCACGATCACGATCATCATCACGGACACGATCACCACCATGGCGAAGGCGGCCATCATCATGGTCACGACCATGACCACGACCATGAGGGCTCGGCGCTGTCCGAGGTCGCGCTCAGGGTCAAGGCGCTGGAATCGCTGCTGGTCGAGAAGGGTTATGTCGATCCGGCCGCGCTGGACGCACTGATCGAGACCTACGAGACCAAGGTCGGGCCGCGCAACGGCGCCCGCGTGGTCGCCCGCGCCTGGAGCGACCCGGCCTTCCGGGCCTGGCTCATGGAGGACGCCACCGCGGCGATCGCCTCGCTCGGCTATACCGGGCGCCAGGGCGAGCACATGGTGGCGGTCGAGAACCGGCCGGGCCGGCACAACATGGTCGTCTGCACCCTGTGCTCCTGCTATCCCTGGTCCGTGCTCGGGTTGCCGCCGGTCTGGTACAAGGCCGCCCCCTACCGCTCGCGCGCGGTGATCGAGCCGCGGTCGGTGCTGGCCGAATTCGGCGTCACCCTGCCGGCGGAGACCGAGATCACCGTCTGGGATTCGACCGCTGAGATCCGCTACCTGGTCATCCCCGAGCGTCCCGCGGGCACCGAAGGCTGGAGCGAGGACCGGCTCGCCGACCTGGTCACGCGCGATTCCATGATCGGCACTGGCCTCGCCCTGCCGGCGGACGCCCTGCCGGAGGCCGCGGCATGAACGGCGCACAGGACATGGGCGGCCAGATGGGCTTCGGCCCGGTGGCGCCGGAGGAAAACGAACCGCTGTTTCACGGTGCCTGGGAGAAGCGGGCGCTGGCCATCACGCTGGCCATGGGGGCGACCGGCAGCTGGACCATCGACCGCTCGCGCTTCATGCGCGAGTCGATGCCGCCGGCCGCCTATCTGTCCAAGAGCTATTACGACATCTGGGCGACCGGCCTGGAACGGCTGCTGCTCGACACTGGCCTCGCCAGCGCGGAGGAGATCCGCACCGGCCATGCCGTCACGCCGCCGGCGCCGGTCAAGCGGGTGCTGCAGGCGGCCGACGTGCCGGCGGTGCTCGCCCGCGGCGGCCCCTGCGACCGGCCGGCCACGGCGCCGGCGCGCTTCGCGGTCGGCGACCGGGTCGTGACGCGCGTCATGCATCCGAAGACCCATACCCGCCTGCCCCGCTACGCGCGCGGCAAGCCCGGCCGGATCGAGGCGGTGCACGGCACCTTCGTGCTGCCCGACACCAACGCCCACCACCAGGGCGAAGGCCCCGCCTGGCTCTACGGCATCGTCTTCGACGGGCGCGACCTGTGGGGTCCCGACGGCGATCCCCTGCTGACCGTCCGCATCGACCTGTTCGAGCCCTATCTGGAGCCCGCGCCGTGACGGCCGACCGTACCGTGACGGCCGACCCCACCGTGACGGCCGACCGCCTCGCCGTCCTGCCGGTCCTCCCGCGCGACGCCGACGGCCCGGTTTTCCGCGAGCCCTGGGAGGCGCAGGCCTTCGCGCTGGCGGTCAGGCTCAACGAGGCCTGCCTGTTCGGCTGGGACGAATGGGCCGCCGCGCTCGGCGCCGAGATCAAGGCAGCGCAAGCCGCCGGCGATCCCGATACCGGCGAGACCTACTACCGCCATTGGCTTACCGCGCTGGAAAAGCTCGTCGCCGCCAAGGGCGCGGTCTCGGCCGCCGAACTCGCCGACCGCAAGGATGCCTGGGATCGCGCCGCCCGCGCCACGCCGCATGGCGAGCCGATCGTGCTCGGCCGCGAGCTGCCGACCTCCTGAGCCCCGGTCCGGGCCGTCACGCCAGCCCGGACATCCGCGCGGCGAAGCCGAGTGCAGCTGTCAGGCCGACCGTGGCGGCGACCGACCAGCGCCTTCGGAACAGCACGAAGGCGGCGACCAGCGCCAGAAGTGCTGCGACCGGATCGAGCGAGAGCGGCACCGGCAGGTCGAGGGTCAGCCAGCCGTGCCGGATCGCCGTCACCTCGCGGAACAGGATGTGGAAGGCGAACCACAGCGACAGCTTGAGGATGACGCCGACCACCGCCGCCGTGATGCCGGCGAGCGCCGCCGACAGGGCCGGAACCCGGCCGATGCGCTCGACCAGCGGTGCGCCGAGCAGGATCCACAGGATCGACGGCGTGAAGGTGACCCAACTGGTCATCGCCGCGGCTAGAAGCCCCATCGCGACCGCGTCGAACGGCGCCGGGTGGCGCCATCCGGCCAGGAAGCCGACAAACTGCGTCACCAGGATCAGCGGACCCGGCGTGGTCTCGGCCAGGCCGAGGCCGTCGAGCATCTCGCCGGCCGTCAGCCAGCCATGGGTCGTCACCGCCGCATCGGCCATATAGGCCAGCACCGCATAGGCACCGCCGAAGGTGACGACCGCGAGCTTGGAGAAGAACCCGGCCACCGCCACCAGGACATGGTCGGGTCCCAGCGTCAGCCCGGCCAGCAGGATCGGGCCGCCCCAGGCGAGTGCGCCGATCGCAGCGACCAGAGCGGTGCGGCGCACGGCCCGGATCCAGTCGACCGGATCCGCCCCGGTCCGCGTCGCCGGCCGATGGCCGCCGCGCAGCAAGGCGGCGCCCGCCAACCCGGCGGCGACGACCACGGCCGGATAGGGGATGGCGGTCAGGAACAGAACGACGAAGGCGGCGGCCGCGATCGTCCAAGCCGCGGGGGCCTTGAGGGCGCGGCGCCCGACCCGGATCAGGGCCTCGACCACGATCGCCAGCACGCCGGCCTTGACGCCGTAGAACAGCGCCTCGACGGCGGCGAGCCGCCCGAAGGCCGCATAGGCCCAGGCGAGCGCCAGCATCAGGAGGGCGCCGGGCAGCACGAACAGGAGGCCGGCCGCCAGCGCGCCGGCAGTCCGGTGCAGGTGCCAGCCGCAGAAGGTGGCCAGCTGCTGCGCCTCGGGGCCGGGCAGCAGCATGCAGAAATTGAGCGCGTCGAGATAGCGCTTCTCGTCGAGCCAGCGCTTCTCGTCGACCACGATGCGGTGCATCAGGGCGATCTGACCGGCCGGCCCGCCGAAGGACAGGCAGCCGATCTTGGCGAAGGCGGCGACCAGTTCGCGGAACGGCGGCGGAGCCGCCATATCGTGACGGTCCGCCGGGCTCTGGATGGCTCCAGGACCCTGCCGCCGGTCCGCCGGGTCCGAGGCGCCCGTCATGATGCCATCCCCGGCCGACGCGCGACCCAGTCGTGGGTCTCGCCGGTCGCATCCCGGGCCCAGCGGTAGAGGGCGTCGTAGAGAACCATGCCGGCATCGAGCTGCGCGAGGTCGGTGGCGTGCATGCGCGACAGGCCGAGCGACAGCGCGAGCAGGCCGGCAGCCTCGGGCGCGAGGTCCGGCCTGTCGGTATCCGCGCCGCGCACAATCGCGGCGACGCGCTCGAGCGGCGGCGTCGACAGCGCGAAATCCTCCAGCAGGGCGTCGAAGCTGCAGCCCGCGCCGCGATGCGTGAAGCGGACGCCCTCGACATCGAACGGCGTCGCGCCGAAGCGCTCGGCGACAGCCTCGACCTCGCCGGGAGCGACGAACAGGAAGACCGCATCCGGATCGACGAAGCGGCGGATCAACCAGGGGCAGGCGATCCGGTCGATCTTCGGGCGCGCCCGCGTCACCCAGACGGTCCGCCCGGCGGCGTCGGGCGGCGGCAGGGCCGCGGCCGGGACCATCGGCAGCGACGCGTCCGCCCAGGCGCGGAAGCCGCCCTCCAAGACGACCGCGTCGGCGCCGCCATGGCGCAACCAGGCCGCGACACCATGGGAGAGCTTGGCGCCGCGCTCGCAGACCACGACGACGGAGCGGCCGGCGAAGTTCGCCGCGCCATCGACGGCCTCGGCATGGCCGAGGCGGCGGGAGCCCGGCAACAGCCGGGGATCGCGCGCGAAATCTTCCGGCACGCGAACATCCAGAATGATGGGGCAATGCGGGAGGCCGACGAGACGCGCAAGCTTCTCGGCCGACAGGCTGGCAAATCCGGGCATGAGGCATCCTCGACGGTCGCGACGTGGAACCAAAGGGGGTCGGGACGCGATCGTTCGGCCGAAGCCTCGTGGGGAAACCGCACTCCCCATGGACATGGATCATGGAGAGCGCGTTCCGGATGGTCAAGAGTGCCGGTCGGCCCGGTGTGTCTTCGGCGCACCGGGCGAAGGAACCCGCCGGTTGCATGGTCATCATGCCGGCCGGCACCTGTCCGGCCGGGATCGGATCGGATAGGGATGATTGCTCGGACAAAAGTGGGGAAACGCATGCCGACGCGGTACGATTTCGAGGGCCAGGTCGCGGTGGTGACCGGCGGTGCGCAGGGCATCGGGCGGGCTGTGGTCGAGCGACTCCTGACCGACGGTGCCCGGGTCGCGATCTGGGATCTCGATGTCGAACTCGCCGCGGAGACGGCGGCCGAGCTCGGCGGCGACACCGACATCCTACCGGTCAAGGTCGACATCGGCGACTATGCCAGCGTCGAGGCGGCGCGCGACGCGACCGTCGCCAAGTTCGGCCAGGTCGACATCCTGGTCAACAATGCCGGCATCGCCGGCACCAACGCCAAGCTGTGGGACTATCCGGTCGACGAGTGGAACCGCATCTTCCGGATCAACACCGCCGGCACCTTCCATTGCTGCAAGGCGCTCGCGCCGCTGATGATCGCGCGCAACTACGGCCGCATCGCCAATGTCGCCTCGATCGCCGGCAAGGAGGGCAATCCGAACGCCTCGGCCTATTCGGCCTCCAAGGCGGCCGTGATCGCGCTGACCAAGTCGCTCGGCAAGGAACTCGCCGACTACGACATCGCCGTGAACTGCCTGACCCCGGCCGCCGCCCGCACGGCGATCTTCTCGCAGATGTCGGAAGAGCATATCGCCTTCATGCTGTCCAAGATCCCGCGCGGCCGCTTCGTCGCCGTCGAGGAGGTCGCCGCGACGATCGCCTTCATGGTCTCGCGCGAGTGCTCCTTCACCACCGGCGCGGTCTTCGACGTCTCGGGCGGACGGGCCACCTATTGAAACCTCCGACCGACCTTCCCGGCACGGCCGAGCCGGTGGTCGCCGGCCGGCCGGCCGGCACGGCCACCGAAAGCGAGGCGCGCCGGGCACAATTGGCGCGCCTCAAGGGCATCGGGCTGATGTGTCTGGCGTTGGCCTGCTTCTCGGTGCTCGACGGCGCCGCGAAATGGCTGGTGCGCGACATGCCGGCCCTGCAGGTTACCTTTGTCCGCTACACCGTGGCGCTGGCCCTGATCGCCGCCTTCCTCAATCCCTGGACCCAGGCCGATGCCTGGACGACGCGCCGGCCCTTGCTGCAATTCATCCGCGGGCTCTTGCTGTTCGGCTCGACCATCTTCAACTTCATCGCGGTGCGCACGCTGCAGCTCGCCGACACCATGGCGATCGCCTTCGCGACGCCGTTCCTGATCGCGCTCCTGTCCGGACCGCTGCTCGGCGAGCGGATCGGCTGGAAAAACTGGGTCGCGATCCTGATCGGCTTCGCTGGCGTGCTGGTGATCACCCGGCCGGGCACCGGCGGCTTCCAGACCGCCATGCTGTGGAGCTTCGCCAGCGTCGCCTGTTATGCGGCCTACGGCATTGCGACCCGGACGCTGTCGGGCATCGATTCGACCGCCAGCATGCTGGTCATCTCGGCGGCGATCCCGGTCGGCATGCTGGCCCCGGTGATGCCGGCCGTCTGGGTCTGGCCGCCGACGACGCTCGACTGGGCGCTGATGCTGCTGCTCGGCCTCGCCGGTGCCGTGGGCCACTTCTTCCTGATCCGCGCCTACACGCACGCCCCGGCCCCGGTTGTGGCTCCGTTCATCTATACCCAGATCGTCTGGGCGGTTCTGATCGGCTACCTGGTGTTCGGCGACCTGCCCGGCCTGAACACCATCGTGGGCGCCTCGATCGTGATCGGCAGCGGCCTCTATCTGATCTGGCGCGAGACCGGCCCCTCCGCCGGCCGCTAACGGAAGCGCCGGGCCGGCAGCCGGTCCGCAGCATCTCCAAGACCCGGCGACCGGGCATCCGGCTTCGAATGCGACCCTCAAACAGAAAGCCCCGCGCCGGGGCCACCGGCCCCGCGGCCCCTCCCGATGCCGACGAGACGCCGGGAACCGGCCGCACGCCGGAGGGCGCCGCCAAGCAGGCGCAGCGGCGCCGGCACGAT
>NZ_JAHHZF010000027.1 GCF_018729455.1 Prosthecodimorpha staleyi
CAGGTCGTCTTGCGCGTCGGACGGATGCCGACGATCTCGACTTCCTCGCCGACCTTGACGATGCCGCGCTCGACGCGGCCCGTCACCACCGTGCCGCGGCCCGAGATCGTGAACACGTCTTCGACCGGCATCAGGAACGGCAGGTCGACCGGACGCTCCGGCTGCGGGATATAGGCGTCGACGTTGCGCATCAGCTCCAGGATCGCGTCATGGCCGAGCTTCGCGTCGCCGTTGTTCAGCGCCTCGGTCGCAGAGCCCTTCACGATCGGAATGTCGTCGCCCGGGAAGCCGTAGCTCGACAAGAGCTCGCGCACCTCGAGCTCGACCAGCTCCAGGAGCTCCGCGTCGTCGACCATGTCGCACTTGTTCAGGAACACCACGATCGCCGGAACGCCGACCTGGCGGGCCAGCAGGATGTGCTCGCGCGTCTGCGGCATCGGACCGTCGGCCGCCGAAACCACCAGGATCGCGCCGTCCATCTGCGCCGCGCCCGTGATCATGTTCTTCACGTAGTCGGCGTGCCCGGGGCAGTCGACGTGCGCGTAGTGACGGTTCTGCGTCTGATACTCGACATGCGCCGTGTTGATCGTGATCCCGCGCGCCTTCTCTTCCGGCGCCGCGTCGATCTGATCGTAGGCCTTGAACGTCGCGCCGCCCGTCTCGGCGAGCACCTTCGTGATCGCGGCCGTCAGCGACGTCTTCCCGTGGTCGACGTGACCGATCGTCCCGATGTTGCAGTGCGGCTTGTCGCGGTTGAATTTCTCTTTGGCCATCGGAGCCTCTCCGTGATCTCTCGTCCAGAGCGGCAGCAACCGCTCCTATCATCTCAATGGGGTCGCAAGCTCTGCCCGGTCGGGGCCGTTGCTCCGGCCGGGTCTTGCTCTAGCCGATCGGTCGGATCAGGCGAACTTCTTCTGGACTTCCTGTGCAACGTTCGACGGCACTTCTTCGTAGTGGTCGAACTGCATGGTGTAGCTGGCGCGGCCCTGGCTCATCGAGCGCAGGGTGTTGACGTAGCCGAACATGTTGGCGAGCGGCACCATGGCATTGACGATCTGCGCGTTGCCGCGCGTATCGGTGCCGGCGATCTGGCCGCGCCGCGAGTTCAGGTCGCCGATGACGCCGCCGAGATATTCCTCGGGGGTCACGCATTCGACCTTCATGATCGGCTCGAGCAGGACCGGGTTCGCCTTCTGCAGGCCTTCGCGCAGAGCGGCGCGCGAGGCGATTTCGAAGGCGATGGCCGAGGAGTCGACCTCGTGATAGGCGCCGTCGATCAGCGCAACCTTCACGTCCACCACCGGGAAGCCGGCGATCGGACCGGAGGTCATGACCGAGTTCAGGCCCTTTTCGACGCCGGGGAAATATTCCTTCGGGACCGAACCGCCGATGATCTTCGATTCGAAGTGGAAGCCCGTGTTCGGCTCGCCCGGCTCGATCTGGAACTTGACGCGGGCGAACTGGCCCGTGCCGCCGGTCTGCTTCTTGTGGGTGTAGTCGATCTCGGTCGCGCGACGGATGGTCTCGCGATAGGCCACCTGCGGGGCGCCGACATTGACTTCGACCTTGTGGGTCCGCTTCAGGATGTCGACCTTGATGTCGAGATGCAGCTCGCCCATGCCCTTGATGATGGTCTGGCCGCTTTCCGAGTCCGTGGTGACGCGGAAGGACGGATCCTCGGCCGCCAGCTTGGCAAGCGCGACGCCCATCTTTTCCTGGTCGGTCTTGGTCTTCGGCTCGATGGCCATCTCGATGACCGGCTCCGGGAAGACCATCTTTTCGAGGATGACCGGCTTCGACGGATCGCAAAGCGTATCGCCGGTGCGGGTATCCTTGAGGCCGACCAGGGCGACGATGTCGCCGGCGAAGGCCTCGGTGATGTCTTCGCGGTTGTTGGCATGCATGAGAACCATGCGACCGACGCGCTCGTTCTTTTCGCGCACCGTGTTGAGCAGGGTCACACCCTTCTCGAGACGGCCCGAATAGATGCGGCAGAAGGTGAGGACGCCGTACTGGTCGTCCATCAGCTTGAAGGCCAGCATCGACAGCGGCTCGGCGTCGGACGACTTGCGGTCGGTCTCTTCGCCGGACTTCACGTCGATGCCCTTGATCGCCGGACGATCGAGCGGGGACGGCAGATAGTCGACGACCGCGTCGAGCATCGGCTGCACACCCTTATTCTTGAAGGCGGAGCCGCACATGACCGGATAGAAGGCGCCGGTCAGCACAGCCTTGCGCAGCAGGCGCTTGATGGTCGCCTCGTCGGGCATCTCGCCTTCGAGATACTGTTCCATCGCGGTCTCGTCGAGGTCGACGCAGGCCTCGATCATCTCGATGCGCGCGGCCTCGGCCTTCTCAACCAGATTGGCCGGGATCTCGACATCGGAGAACTTCGCGCCGAGCGACTCGTCGGCCCAGACGACGCCCTTCATGCGAACCAGATCGACGATGCCCTTGAAGTCGCTTTCAGCGCCGATCGGCAGCTGGATGGCGACCGGCTTGGCGCCGAGACGGACCTTGATATCGTTGATGCAGCGGTCGAAATCCGCGCCGACCTTGTCCATCTTGTTGCAGAAGACGACGCGCGGCACATTGTACTTGTCGCCCTGGCGCCACACGGTCTCGGTCTGCGGCTCGACGCCCTGCGACGAGTCCAGAACGCAGACCGCGCCGTCGAGCACGCGCAAGCTGCGCTCGACTTCGATGGTGAAGTCGACGTGGCCGGGGGTGTCGATGATGTTCAGGCGCTTGCCGTTCCAGAAGGTCGTGGTCGCGGCCGACGTGATCGTGATGCCGCGCTCCTGCTCCTGTTCCATCCAGTCCATGGTGGCCGCGCCCTCATGGACTTCACCGATCTTGTGCGACTTGCCCGAATAGTAGAGCACGCGCTCGGTCGTCGTGGTCTTGCCGGCGTCGATGTGCGCCATGATACCGAAATTTCGGTAGTCTTCGAGGGCGTAGGTGCGGGCCATGTCGAAACCTCGTCGGAAGAGCAGAAAGAAGGATCACCAGCGATAGTGGGAGAATGCGCGGTTCGCATCCGCCATGCGGTGAGTATCCTCCCGCTTCTTCACCGCGTTGCCGCGGTTGTTCGATGCGTCGAGCAGCTCGGCAGAGAGGCGCTCGGTCATCGTCTTTTCGTTGCGGCCATTCGAGGCCGTCAGCAGCCAGCGGATCGCCAGCGCCTGGCGACGCTCGGGGCGAACGTCGACCGGGACCTGGTAGGTCGCGCCACCGACGCGGCGGGACCGCACCTCGGTGTGCGGCATGACGTTCTCGAGCGCCTGATGGAAGATCGACACCGGGTCCTGCCGGGTCTTCTTCTCGATGATGTCGAAGGCGCCATAAACGATGGTCTCGGCGACCGACTTCTTGCCGTCGCGCATGACGTTGTTCATGAACTTCGAAACGACGTTGTCGCCGAATTTCGGATCCGGCTGGATTTCGCGCTTCTCGGCACTGTGACGACGGGACATGGACAGAATTCCTCGGTCGTAAGACAAGACGAAGGGGCGGGAGACCGGCGGCTCAGCCGAGCCCGGCGGCGATCTCCGCCCCCGTTTTCAGATCACTTCGGACGCTTGGCGCCGTACTTCGAGCGCCGCTGCTTGCGGTCCTTGACGCCCTGGGTGTCGAGAACGCCGCGCAGGATGTGATAGCGCACGCCGGGAAGGTCCTTGACGCGGCCGCCGCGGATCATCACCACCGAGTGTTCCTGAAGGTTGTGGCCTTCACCCGGGATGTAGCCGATCACTTCGAAGCCGTTGGTCAGACGAACCTTGGCGACCTTGCGGAGCGCCGAGTTCGGCTTCTTCGGCGTGGTCGTGTAGACGCGCGTGCAAACGCCGCGCTTCTGCGGGCAGGCCTCGAGATGGCGGGCCTTTTCCCGGTACACGGGCGCAACGCGCGGCTTGCGGATCAGCTGGTTGATCGTCGGCATGCGTCTTCTCTACCTCGTCTGCGCCCTTACGGGACGCGATCGCAATTCGCCTCAGGCCCACCCGTCAGGGTTCGCCGCTCGCACCTCTTGCCGTCAGCGCCGCGAATCCGATTCGCTCACGACAACGACGACAAGCACCGGGCTGCGGACTTTACGTCCGCGCTCGGCGCGAAAAGTCAGAGGACCGGAACGGCTAAACCGCTCGGGTCATGATCCTCGGCTTTCCTAGGTCACGGTTTCGCGAGAGCGTCTCGGTGCCATTGTTCGAGTGCATTGGACTCACTCGATCACGGGCTACCGACGGGCCTGCCGCGAAAGTGGGCGGACCATAGGAGGGTCGTCCGTCGCAGTCAAGCGATCTCTGGGGCAAAAGAGCCGGAAAGCGGCGCTTTCCGCGACCCCAACACCCCGTCGGCGCCCCGCTTCGTAGCCCGCCGACTCCCCTGATGCAGCCCCTTCGCATCCAGTCCGATGCCGCTGCGGTAGCGGGGATCCCGGGGCCGCGTCGCCGCGCTCGCTTCGCCCGGCATCTTCGGAACTGCCGGCAACACCCTGTTGCCACGAGCATTCCGCCAGGCCGGGCGCCACCGGTCTTCGCCATGGCCGGCCACGGCGGGCACTGCCGCAGGCCGGAGGTCACGGGCTTCGCCGATGCCGGCGCCGCCTCAGGCGCCGATCGCGGCCCGCCGCCATGCAGAATCGGCGACCGAGGTCCCGCAGCGCCGAGGGGCCCCCGTCGCCGACGGCGTCCGGCCACGCCGACGCGGCGAGGCTCCGACGAATCGTCCTGTCCGATCCGGGCCGCGCCGGCGATCCGGCCGCCTGCCTGCTCGGCGCCCCGGCGTCCGCCGAACCCTTCAAAAAGCAGGGGCCGCGGATTGCGCCGCGGCCCCTGCCCTCATGCCTTGGTCCGGGCTCGGCCCGTGCGGATCACTCCGCCGCAGGCAGCGCGATGGCCGGCTGCTCGCCCGTACCGGCCGGCTGCTGGCCCTTGCGCTCCTCGAGGATGAGATCGTCGCGATGCGTTGCGATCGAGCGGATCTTGGTCATCACCGAGCCCGTGCCGGCCGGGATCAGACGGCCGACGATGACGTTCTCCTTGAGACCTTCCAGGTTGTCGGCCTTGCCGGCGACCGCCGCCTCGGTGAGGACGCGGGTGGTCTCCTGGAACGACGCGGCCGAGATGAACGACCGGGTCTGCAGCGAGGCCTTGGTGATGCCGAGCAGCACGGGCACCGCGGAGGCCGGCTTCAGCCCCTCGGAGACCAGCTTCTCGTTCATCGCGTCGAACTCGATCTTGTCGATCTGCTCGCCGTTGATCAGTTCCGGGCTCTCGCCGGCATCGGTCACCTCGACCTTCTGCAGCATCTGGCGAACGATCACCTCGATGTGCTTGTCGTTGATCACCACGCCCTGCAACCGGTAGACTTCCTGGATCTCGTTGACGAGGTAGGCGGCCAGCGCCTCCACGCCCTTGATCGCCAGGATGTCGTGCGGCGCCGGATTGCCGTCGAGGATGAAGTCGCCCTTCTCGATGATGTCGCCATCCTGCAGATGGACGTGCTTGCCCTTCGGGATCAGATATTCCCGCGGCTCCAGCGAGGCGTCGGACGGCTCGATGATGATCCGACGCTTGTTCTTGTAGTCCTTGCCGAAGCGGACGGTGCCGTCGATCTCCGCGATGATCGCGTGATCCTTCGGACGCCGGGCCTCGAACAGTTCGGCGACACGCGGCAGACCGCCGGTGATGTCGCGCGTCTTGGCGCTTTCGAGCGGGATACGGGCGATGACATCGCCGGCCCGGATCGGAGCGCCCGGCTCGACCGAGAGAATCGCCTCGACGGCCAGCATGTAGCGGGCCTCGCCGCCGCGCGACAGGCGCAGGATCTTGCCGTCCTGACCCTTGACCACGAGCGCCGGCTTGAGATCGGCCGTGCGGCTGGAGCCGCGCCAGTCGATGACCACGCGCTTGGTGATGCCGGTCGCCTCGTCGGTCGATTCCTGGATCGACTGGCCGTCGACCAGATCCTCGTAGCCGGCGACGCCGTCGAGTTCGGAGATGATCGGACGGGTGTAGGGGTCCCATTCGGCGATGCGCTGGCCGCGCTTCACCTTGTCGCCGTCGTCGACGAACAGGCGCGAACCGTAGATCAGGCGATGGGTCGCCCGCTCCGAACCGTCCTGGTCGACGACCACAACGACCAGGTTGCGGCCCATCACGATGATCTTGCCGTCGCTGTCGCGCACCACATTGCGGTTGCGGATGCGGATCGTGCCTTCGAAATTGGATTCGACGAAGGACGAGTCCACGACCTGCGCGGTGCCGCCGATGTGGAAGGTGCGCATGGTGAGCTGGGTGCCCGGCTCACCGATCGACTGCGCCGCGATGACGCCCACGGCTTCGCCCATGTTGACGGGCGTGCCGCGCGCGAGGTCGCGACCGTAGCACTGCACGCAGACGCCGATTTTGGTGTCGCAGGTCAGCACCGACCGGATGCGCACCGACTGGATGCCGGCCGCCTCGATCCGCTTCACGTCCGCTTCCGCGATCAGCTGGTTCTTGCCGATCACGACCGCACCGGTATTCGGGTCGATCAGATCCTCGGTCGTGACGCGGCCGAGAATGCGCATGCCGAGCGAGGCGATGACCTGGCCGGCATCGAGCACGGCCTGGACGCGGATGCCCTGATCGGTGCCGCAATCCTGCTCGGTGATGATGCAGTCCTGCGCCACGTCGACGAGGCGGCGAGTCAGGTAGCCCGAGTTCGCCGTCTTCAGCGCGGTGTCGGCCAGACCCTTGCGGGCGCCGTGGGTCGAGTTGAAGTACTCGAGCACGGTCAGGCCTTCCTTGAAGTTCGAGACGATCGGGGTCTCGATGATCTCGCCCGACGGCTTGGCCATCAGGCCGCGCATGCCGGCGAGCTGCTTCATCTGGGCCGGGGAGCCGCGGGCACCCGAATGGCTCATCATGTAGACCGAGTTGATCGGCCGCTGCCGGCCGCCATCGTCCTTCTGCACCGCGGAGATGCGCTTCATCATCTCCTCGGCGACGCGGTCGGTGCACTTGGCCCAGGCGTCGACGACCTTGTTGTACTTCTCGCCCTGCGTGATCAGGCCGTCCTGGTACTGCTGCTCGAATTCCTTTGCGGCAGCCTGGGTGTCCTCGACCAGCTTGGCCTTGGTGTCCGGGATCACCATGTCGTCCTTGCCGAACGAGATGCCGGCCTTGAAGGCATGATAGAAGCCGAGCGACATGATCCGGTCGCAGAAGATCACCGTCTCCTTCTGTCCGCAGGCGCGATAGACCGCGTCGATCATGCCCGAGATGGTCTTCTTGGTCATGAGCTGGTTGCAGACATCATACGACACGGCATGATGCTTCGGCAGCAGGTTGCCGATCAGCATGCGGCCGGGCGTCGTCTCGTAGATCTTGGAGGTGCGGTTGCCCTCCTTGTCGACGCCGAAATACCGGCCGCGCACCTTGGTGTGCAGCGTGATCGCCTTGGCCTCGAGCGCATGATAGAGCTCGCCGAGGTTCGAGAAGGCCATGCCCTGGCCCGGCTCGTTCTCCGCCATGATCGACAGATAGTAGAGGCCGAGCACGATATCCTGCGACGGCACGATGATCGGCAGACCGTTGGCCGGGTGCAGGATGTTGTTGGTCGACATCATCAGCACGCGCGCTTCGAGCTGGGCTTCCAGCGAAAGCGGCACGTGCACGGCCATCTGGTCGCCGTCGAAGTCGGCGTTGAAGGCGGTGCAGACCAGCGGATGCAGCTGGATCGCCTTGCCTTCGATCAGGACCGGCTCGAAGGCCTGGATGCCGAGGCGGTGCAGCGTCGGCGCCCGGTTCAGCATCACCGGATGCTCACGGATGACCTCGTCCAGGATGTCCCAGACCTCGGGCCGCTCCTTCTCGACCAGCTTCTTGGCCTGCTTGACGGTCGACGACAGGCCCTTCGCGTCGAGGCGCGAATAGATGAAGGGCTTGAACAGTTCCAGCGCCATCTTCTTCGGCAGGCCGCACTGGTGCAGCTTGAGCTCCGGACCGACGACGATGACCGAACGGCCGGAATAGTCGACGCGCTTGCCGAGCAGGTTCTGGCGGAACCGGCCCTGCTTGCCCTTCAGCATATCGGCGAGCGACTTCAGCGGCCGCTTGTTGGCGCCCGTGATGACGCGGCCGCGGCGGCCGTTGTCGAACAGCGCGTCGACGGCCTCCTGCAGCATGCGCTTTTCGTTGCGGATGATGATGTCCGGCGCGCGAAGCTCGATCAGCCGCTTGAGGCGGTTGTTGCGGTTGATGACGCGCCGGTAGAGGTCGTTCAGGTCCGAGGTCGCGAAGCGGCCGCCGTCGAGCGGCACCAGCGGACGCAGGTCCGGCGGGATGACCGGGACGACGGTCAGGATCATCCATTCGGGCTTGTTGCCCGAATCGATGAAGGACTCGATCAGCTTCAGGCGCTTGGCGAGCTTCTTCGGCTTCAGTTCGCCGGTGGCCTCGGCGATCTCCTGGCGCAGGGTCTCGGTCAGCTTGGGCAGGTCGAGCGAAGCCAGCAGGTCACGGATGGCCTCCGCGCCGATCATCGCCGTGAAGCTGTCCTCGCCATATTCGTCCTGCGCCTTGACGAACTCCTCCTCCGAGAGGAGCTGGTGCAGCTTGAGCGGCGTCAGGCCCGGCTCGGTGACGACATAGTGCTCGAAATAGAGGATGCGCTCGAGATCCTTGAGCGTCATGTCGAGCAGCATGCCGATGCGGCTCGGCAGCGACTTCAGGAACCAGATATGGGCGACCGGGGCGGCCAGCTCGATATGGCCCATGCGCTCGCGCCGGACGCGCGACAGGGTCACTTCGACGCCGCACTTCTCGCAGATGACGCCCTTGTACTTCATGCGCTTGTACTTGCCGCACAAGCACTCGTAATCCTTGATCGGCCCGAAGATCCGCGCGCAGAACAGACCGTCCCGCTCCGGCTTGAAGGTCCGGTAGTTGATCGTCTCCGGCTTCTTGATCTCGCCGTACGACCAGCTCAGGATCTTTTCCGGGCTGGAGATCGAAATCCGGATGGCGTCGAAGGTCTGGGCGACCGTCGCCTGCGGATTGAAGATGTTCATGACTTCTTGATTCATCGGCCGTTTCTCCTGCGGGGCACCGGACGCGTGGCCAGTCGCACCGGCATCCCGCCAAAGGAATTCCATTTCAGCCAAACACATACAGACCGGGTGCGGCAGAACCGCGGCGGCGGCGCGGCAGCCGGGCCGCCGCGCTCACCTCATCCCCGAGACCGGCGCCTCACTCGGCGGCGTCGATCTTGAGCGGGCCGTCATCCGGCCGCCCCTTGGCGTTGACCAGCTCGACATTGAGGCCGAGCGAGCGCATTTCCTTGACGAGCACGTTGAAGCTCTCCGGGATGCCCGCCTCGAAGGTGTCGTCGCCGCGCACGATGGCCTCGTAGACCTTGGTGCGGCCGGCCACGTCGTCCGACTTGACGGTGAGCATCTCCTGCAAGGTGTAGGCCGCCCCATAGGCCTCCAGCGCCCAGACTTCCATTTCACCGAAGCGCTGACCGCCGAACTGCGCCTTGCCGCCCAGCGGCTGCTGGGTGACGAGCGAATAGGGACCGATCGACCGCGCGTGGATCTTGTCGTCCACCAGGTGGTGCAGCTTCAGCATGTAGATGTAGCCGACCGTCACCTTCCGATCGAAGGGATCGCCGGTGCGGCCGTCATACAGCGTCATCTGACCCGACAGCGCCAGACCGGCCTTGCCGAGAGCCGTCTCGATGTCGTGCTCCTTGGCGCCGTCGAAGACCGGCGTCGCGATCGAGACGCCGCGCTTGACCTGCTCGGCCAGGCGGACGACCGAGGCGTCGTCATATTCGGCGGGCTGCTCGCCCTTGATGTTGGCGCCGTAGATGTCGACGATGGTCGACTTCAGCGGCCCCAGCTCGCCGTTCTTCTTGTAGGCGTCGAGCAGCTTGCCGATCTGCTTGCCCATGCCGGCGCAGGCCCAGCCCAGATGCGTCTCCAGGATCTGTCCGACATTCATGCGGCTCGGCACGCCGAGCGGATTGAGCACGATGTCGACATTCTGGCCGTCTTCCAGATAGGGCATGTCCTCGAGCGGCACGATGCGCGACACGACACCCTTGTTGCCGTGCCGGCCGGCCATCTTGTCGCCCGGCTGGATCTTGCGCTTCACCGCGACGAAGACCTTGACCATCTTCATCACGCCCGGGGGCAGCTCGTCGCCGCGCTGCAGCTTCTCCACCTTGTCGATGAAGCGCTGCTCGAGACGCTTGCGGCTCTCGTCATACTGGTTGCGAAGGGCCTCGATCTCGCCCATCAGCTTCTCGTCGGCGACGGCGAACTGCCACCACTGCGAGCGCGGATACTCCTCAAGGAGTTCCTGGTTGACGGTCTGATCCTTCTTGTAGCCCTTCGGACCGGCGATGGCGACCTTGCCGGTCAGCATCTCGTTCAGGCGGCCGTAGACGTTGCGGTCCAGGATCGCCTGCTCGTCGTCGCGGTCCTTGGCGAGCCGCTCGATCTCCTCGCGCTCGATCGCCATGGCACGCTCGTCCTTCTCGACGCCGTGCCGGTTGAACACGCGCACCTCGACGACCGTGCCCTGCACGCCCGGGGGGACGCGCAGCGAGGTGTCGCGGACATCGGAGGCCTTCTCGCCGAAGATGGCGCGCAGGAGCTTCTCCTCCGGCGTCATCGGGCTTTCGCCCTTCGGCGTGATCTTGCCGACCAGAATATCACCGGCGCGGACTTCGGCGCCGATATAGACGATGCCGGCTTCGTCGAGGTTCTTCAGCGCTTCTTCCGAGACGTTCGGGATGTCGCGCGTGATCTCTTCCGGCCCGAGCTTGGTGTCGCGGGCCATCACCTCGAACTCTTCGATGTGTATCGACGTGAACACGTCGTCGCGCACGATCCGCTCGGAGAGCAGGATCGAGTCCTCGAAGTTGTAGCCGTTCCACGGCATGAACGCGACCAGCACGTTCCGGCCGAGGGCCAGATCGCCGAGGTCGGTCGACGGGCCGTCGGCGATGATGTCGCCCTTCTCGATCACGTCACCCACGCTGACCAGCGGACGCTGGTTGATGCAGGTGTTCTGGTTCGAGCGCTGGAACTTCATCAGCCGGTAGATGTCGACGCCCGACTTCGACGGATCGAGGTCGGAGGTCGCGCGGATGACGATGCGGGTGGCGTCGACCTGGTCGACGATGCCCGACCGCTTCGACGCGATCGCCGCGCCGGAATCGCGGGCGACGACCGCCTCCATGCCGGTGCCCACGAAGGGCGCCTCGGCGCGGACCAGCGGCACCGCCTGGCGCTGCATGTTGGAGCCCATCAGCGCGCGGTTGGCGTCGTCGTTCTCGAGGAACGGGATCAGCGCCGCGGCGACCGAGACCAACTGCTTCGGCGACACGTCCATGTAGTCGACCCGGTCGACCGGAACCATCATCACTTCACCGGCATGCCGGCAGACGATCAGTTCCTCGGTCAGCCGGCCGTCTTTGTCCATCTTGGCGTTGGACTGGGCGACATAGTGCTTGGATTCCTCCATGGCGGAGAAATACTGCACGTCCTCGGTGACCTTGCCGTCCTTGACCTTGCGGTAGGGCGCCTCGATGAAGCCGTACTTGTTGACGCGGGCGAAGGTCGCCAGCGAGTTGATCAGACCGATATTCGGGCCTTCCGGCGTTTCGATCGGGCAGATGCGGCCGTAATGCGTCGGGTGCACGTCGCGCACCTCGAAGCCGGCGCGCTCGCGGGTCAGACCGCCCGGGCCGAGCGCCGAGAGACGCCGCTTGTGCGTGATCTCGGACAGCGGGTTGGTCTGGTCCATGAACTGCGACAGCTGCGAGGAGCCGAAGAACTCGCGCACCGCCGCGGCCGCCGGCTTGGCGTTGATCAGGTCCTGCGGCATGACGGTCTCGATCTCGACCGAGCTCATGCGCTCCTTGATCGCCCGCTCCATGCGCAGCAGGCCGACGCGGTACTGGTTCTCCATGAGTTCGCCGACCGAACGCACCCGGCGATTGCCGAGGTTGTCGATGTCGTCGATCTCGCCCTTGCCGTCGCGCAGGTCGACCAGCGTCTTGATGACCGCCAGGATGTCGGCCTTGCGCAGCACGCGCACGGTGTCCTCGGCGTCGAGGTCCAGGCGCATGTTCATCTTGACGCGGCCGACGGCCGACAGGTCGTAGCGCTCGGCGTCGAAGAACAGCGAATGGAACATCGCCTCCGCGGTGTCGACCGTCGGCGGCTCGCCCGGACGCATCACGCGGTAGATGTCGAACAGCGCGTCCTCGCGGGTCTCGTTCTTGTCGACCGCCAGCGTGTTGCGGATATAGGCGCCGGTGTTGACGTGGTCGATGTCGAGGACGGTCAGTTCCTCATAGCCGAACTCAAGCAGCTGCTTGAGCAGCTTCTCGGTGATCTCCTGGCCGGCTTCGGCCTGGATGACGCCGGTCGAGGCGTCGACGACGTCCTCGGCCAGATACTGGCCGACCACGTCCTCGTCCGAGACCTTGAGCGCCTTGAGGCCCTTCTCCATCAGGATGCGGGCCTGGCGGGCGGTCAGCTTCTTGCCGGCCTCCAGGACGACCTCGCCGGTGTCGGCATCGACCAGGTCCTGGGTCGCCTTGTAGCCGCGCATGCGGTTGGGGTCGTAGGGCGTGCGCCACGACTTGCCGACCCGGATGTAGCTGAGCTTCGAATAGAAGGTGTCCAGAATCTCTTCGCCGTCGAGACCGAGGGCGAACAGCAGCGACGACACCGGGATCTTGCGGCGCCGGTCGATGCGCGCATAGACGATGTCCTTGGCGTCGAACTCAATGTCGAGCCAGGAGCCGCGATACGGGATGATGCGCGCGGCGAACAGGAGCTTGCCCGAGGAATGGGTCTTGCCCTTGTCATGATCGAAGAAGACGCCCGGCGACCGGTGCATCTGCGAGACGATCACGCGCTCGGTGCCGTTGACGATGAAGGTGCCGTTGTCGGTCATGAGCGGCATGTCGCCCATGTAGACATCCTGCTCCTTGATGTCCTTGACGGAGCGGGCGCCGGTATCCTCGTCGACATCGAACACGATCAGCCGCAGCGTCACCTTGAGCGGCGCGGCAAAGGTCATGCCGCGCTGGCGGCACTCGTCGACGTCATATTTCGGCAGCTCGAATTCGAAGCGGACGAATTCGAGGAGCGCGCGATTCTGGAAGTCCGAGATCGGGAAGACGGACTTGAAGACCGACTGGAGGCCTTCGTCGGCCCGCCCGCCCTTCGGCTCGTCGATCTGCAGGAACTGGTCGTAGGACGCCTTCTGCACCTCGATGAGGTTCGGCATCTCCGCGACCTCGCGGATCGAACCGAAGAACTTGCGGACACGTCTGCGACCGTTGAACGTCTGGACCATTGTCGCTCCTCGCTCGGGTATCCGACGGCAATCCGGAGAACCGCATCCGCCGCCGCGGCGGTCTGGCTCTCGGGATGGTCGCCGAAGGCGCCCTGCATTTGTTGAAAACTTCAACAGAAGCCTTCAACCGATTGATTCCGTTCATATGGCCTTGGGCAGGTCGGAACCGACCCCCTTCGGCGACACGGCCGGAGCCGACGAAGTCGGCCCCGGCACGCGGCATTGGATTGCACGGGAGCCCGAAAGCCCCGGCAAGCGGGATTACTTGAGTTCGACCTTGGCGCCGGCGCCTTCGAGCTGCTTCTTGAGCTTCTCGGCCTCGTCCTTCGAGATGCCTTCCTTGACCGGCTTCGGAGCGCCCTCGACCAGGTCCTTGGCTTCCTTCAGGCCGAGCGCGGTGATCGCACGGACTTCCTTGATGACGTTGATCTTGTTCGCGCCGGCGTCGGTGAGGACGACGGTGAACTCGGTCTTCTCCTCGACCGGGGCAGCGGCGACGGCCGGGCCGGCGGCGGCGGCAACCGCCACCGGAGCGGCGGCGGAGACGCCCCACTTGTCTTCGAGGAGCTTCACGAGCTCGGCGGCCTCGAGGATGGTGAGGGAGGAGAGATCGTCGACGATCTTCGACAGGTCAGCCATTTTCAGTGTCCTTCAGAATGACAATTCGGATTTCGGTTCGGGTCCGGTGCGCAGCCGGCGCCATCAGGCGCCGCGGCGGCGAACCGGGCATTCCGGCCTCACGCGGCCTGGTCCTTCTCGGCATTCGCCTTGATGACGCGGGCAAGAGCTCCGCTCGGTGCGGCGATGACCGACGCGAGCTTGGTGGCGGGCTGATTGATGATGCCCGCGAGCTTTGCCCGGAGTTCGTCCAGCGACGGCAGGGCTGCCAGCGCCTTGACCCCGTCGGGGTTCAGGGCCTGCTTGCCCATCCCGCCGCCGAGGATGACGAACTTGTCGTTGGTCTTGGCGAACTCGACCGCCACCTTCGGGCCGGCAACCGGGTCGGTCGCCTGCACGATCACGGTCGGCCCCTTGAAGAGGCCGGCGATGGGCTCGAGTTCAGTGCCTTGAAGAGCCAGCTTGGCAAGGCGGTTCTTCGCGACTTTGACGGTTCCGCCAGCAGCCCGGACCTTGCCCCGGAGGGCATTCATCTCGGCCACCGTCAGTCCCTGATAGCCCGCCACGACCACGGATCCAGTGTTCTTGAACTGGACGCTCAGGGTCGAGACGAGTTCGCGCTTTGCCGCTCTATCCACGACTGCCTCGTTCTCGTATGCCCTCGAGAGGATCCCGAGGGCGGGTTGCAAATGGGCGCCCGGATGGGCCTTGCGGCCGATACGGAAGCCCGCTCACTTCCTGCCCCCTCTCCCCCGCAGTTGCGGGCTCGAGGACCAACGGTCCGAACCGATCCGCCGGAGCGCGACGGCTCCGGAGAAACTGCTCTTCCCCGTCTCATGCAGGCCCCCTCGGATCGCACCCGGCGGTAGGGATTAGGCCGGCGAACCGGCACCTGCAGTCTCGGACAGGTCGGACCGGGAGGCGGAAATCCGCCCGTCCGGTCCGGCTCGTCCCGGCCGATCCGCGAGCGGACCGACCGGGAAATCGTCTTGGACGGCGCCCTTCGGCGGCGCCGGTCCGAAATCAGCCGTTCGCCGCGACCGACAGGCTGGCCGGGTCGATCTTGACGCCGGGACCCATGGTCGAGGAGATCGAGACGCGCTGGAGATAGGTCCCCTTGGCGCCCGTCGGCTTGGCCTTGCTGACCGCATCCGCGAAGGCGCGGATGTTCTCGAGCAGCGCGCCCTCGGTGAACGAGGCCTTGCCGATGCCGGCATGCACGATGCCGGCCTTCTCGGCGCGGAACTCGACGGCGCCGCCCTTGGCGTCGTTGATCGCCTTGGTCACGTCCATGGTCACCGTGCCGACCTTCGGGTTCGGCATCAGGCCGCGCGGGCCGAGCACCTTACCGAGGCGGCCGACCAGCGGCATCATGTCCGGGGTGGCGATGCAGCGATCGAAGTCGATCGTGCCGCCGTTGATGCGCTCGACCAGATCCTCAGCACCGACGATGTCGGCACCGGCGGCGCGGGCCTCATCGGCCTTGGCGCCCTTGGCGAAGACCGCGACCCGCACGGTACGGCCGGTGCCGTTCGGCAGGTTGCAGACGCCGCGGACCATCTGGTCGGCATGGCGGGGATCGACGCCGAGATTCATGGCGATCTCGACGGTCTCGTCGAACTTCGCGCTGGCGCGGTCCTTGACCAGCTTCACGGCCTCGTCGAGGCGATAGAGCTTGGTGCGGGAGATGCCCTCGCGGGACTTGGCAATGCGCTTCGGAAGCTTGCTCATGGTCTCACCCCACCACCCGGATGCCCATGGCCGCGGCCGACCCTTCGACCATTCGCATGGCCGCTTCGATGTCGTTCGCGTTCATGTCCTTCATCTTCTTTTCGGCGATCTCCTTGACCTGGGTCTTGTCGATCTCGCCGACGAAGGTGCGGCCCGGGGTCTTCGACCCGCTGCCCGGCTTCTTCTTCGTCTCGAGCTTGGCCGCCTTCTTGATGAAATACGCCGTCGGGGGCGTCTTGATCTCGAAGGTGAAGCTCTTGTCCGTGAAGTAGGTGATCTTGACAGGGCACGGGGTGCCCTTCTCCATCTCCTGGGTCTTCGCGTTGAATTCCTTGCAGAACATCATGATGTTCAGACCGCGCTGACCGAGCGCGGGACCGATCGGCGGCGACGGATTGGCCGCCCCGGCCGGGACCTGGAGCTTGATGTAGCCCTGGACCTTTTTCGCCATTTCACTCTCTCCTTCGGTGGTGCCGCCCCGGACCGGAAGTCCGTGCGGCGTCGGAGTGGCGGTTCGGCTTCACGGTCCGGCGACGACCGTTCGACCCCCCGCCCCCGCCGTCCGCCCGAGGGCGTCCGCCGGGTTGATGCCGCGCCGCCGTTCGAAACCCCAAGGTCCCGAAGGCGGCCGGCATCGACACGTTGGCTCCCGACGAAGACGGCCGTCTTGGGCCGCCCCTCCGCCGCGAACCCGGATCCGGCGCCGCTCTTCCGAGCCGGCCCGATCCGTTCGAACCCGCGGGCCATCTCCGCGGGCTCCCGGAACCGTTCCCGCCGGGTCCTCCCCGAACGGCGATCGGTTCCGATCAGACCGTTCCGCCGGCGCCGGACGCCTCTGCGGAACCGTCAAATTCCGATCGCGTCCGCGCCGGAGGAGCCCTGCTCTACCGGTCCGACGGACGCTGACACTCACGAGCACTCCGGTCGCCCCGCACTCCGGTCACATCCCGCGGACGCGACCGGCAAGGCGGGCCGGCGACCGGTCAAACCTTCTCGACCTGGCCGTATTCCAGATCGACCGGCGTTGCCCGGCCGAAGATCGAGACCGCCACCTTGAGGCGCGCGCGTTCCTCGTCGACCTCTTCGACGACACCGTTGAAGGAGGCGAACGGACCGTCGGAGACGCGCACCTGCTCGCCGACCTCGAAGGAGATCGACGGCTTCGGGCGCTCCACGCCTTCCTGCACCTGCTGCAGGATGCGCATCGCCTCCGATTCGGTGATCGGCATCGGCTTGTTGTCGGAGCCGAGGAAGCCGGTCACCTTCGGGGTGTTCTTGATCAGATGGAAGGCCTGATCGGTCAGATCCATCTTCACCAGCACGTAGCCCGGGAAGAACTTGCGCTCGGCATCGACCTTGCGACCACGCCTGACCTCGACGACCTTCTCGGTCGGGACCAGAATCTGCTCGAAGAGATGCGACAGCTGCTGCTGCTGCGCACGCTCCCGGATCGACTCGGCGACCTTGTTCTCGAAGTTCGAATAGGCGTGGACGATGTACCAGCGCTTGGCCATGACGGTGCTCGGTCTCGCGTCGCTCAACGGCCGAGGCCGAGAATCAAACTGACGGCCCATCCCATCACCTGATCGGCGACGAGAAAGAAGATGGCCGCGATCGTCGCCATCACGAACACCATGACGGTGGTGATGGCGGTCTCGTTACGGGTCGGCCAAGTGACCTTGGCAACCTCGTCGCGGACCTGCTGCAGAAACATGAAAGGATTCGTCTTGGCCATCCGCCGCTCACGACAGGCGGGCGCGTAGAGGCGACCACCCCCACACGCCCTGAAAGGAACCGTCTACCTAATGCGTTCCGACGCCGACCACAAGAGTGAATCATGCATCTTCTGCAAGTTGATGGCAGGGGCAGCAGGGCTCGAACCCGCGACCTGCGGTTTTGGAGACCGCCGCTCTACCAACTGAGCTATACCCCTGTAGTCCATCAGCGTAGCCATTTGGGCCGTGGCCCTGGCTAGCATCCCGGCGCCGGAAGCGGAAGCCCCCGATGCCGTTTTTCCACCGGCCCGTCACGTCCGATCGAACAATTTTTCGATCGGGGACAGGCGGATCGCCCTTGTCAGGCGATGATCTTGGCGACGACGCCGGCGCCGCCGTCTGTCGCGGTTGCCCGCGACGGACTGTTCGCCAAGATCAAGCGATGATCTTGGCGACCACCCCTGCTCCAACCGTGCGACCGCCTTCACGGATGGCGAAGCGGAGCTTCTCCTCCATGGCGATCGGCACGATCAGCTCGACGACGAGCTTCACGTTGTCGCCCGGCATCACCATCTCGGTGCCTTCCGGCAGCTGGCAGACGCCGGTCACGTCCGTCGTGCGGAAGTAGAACTGCGGGCGGTAGTTCGAGAAGAACGGCGTGTGACGGCCGCCCTCTTCCTTGGTCAGGATATAGGCCTCGGCCTCGAACTTGGTGTGCGGCGTCACCGAACCCGGCTTGCACAGCACCTGGCCGCGCTCCACGTCCTTGCGCTCGATGCCGCGCAGCAGCGCGCCGATATTGTCGCCGGCCTGGCCCTGGTCGAGCAGCTTGCGGAACATCTCGACGCCCGTGCAGGTCGTCTTGCGCGTCGGACGGATGCCGACGATCTCGACTTCCTCGCCGACCTTGACGATGCCGCGCTCGACGCG
>NZ_JAHHZF010000028.1 GCF_018729455.1 Prosthecodimorpha staleyi
CCGTCAAGCCGGCTTCGAAGCGCCGTTAAAGGGGCATCCCGTGCAGGCGATCCGCTACCGGACCGGTCTCGACCGCACCACGTTCAAGCCGCTCGTCGGCTGGGCGCATGTGCAGCAGTCGATCGCCGTCATCTGGACCACGCGTCTCCTGACGCGCGTGATGCGGCTGTCGTTCGGCTCGGACGTGCGCTCCTGGCTCGCCGAGGATCTGACACCGGAGACCGCGATCGGCATCTATGACGAGCTGGTCACGGCCGTGCACACCCACGAGCCGGAATACCGGATCCGTGACCTGCAGTTCGTCTCGCTCAGCCGCGAGGGCGGCCTCGGCCTGAAGCACGGCGGCATCTACTACCCCGAGGGTCGCCTCGGCAATTACACGATCGCCCAGCCGGTCGCCGCCTCGCTGCCGCTGGCCGCGCGCGAGGGCTGGTACCGGCGCAATGCCGTCCTGGGTGTCGGCACGACCGGGAGGACGGCCACATGAGCGCCTGGACCCTGGACGATCTCGCCGGCCTGGCGCGGCCGGCCATCCTCGAAGAGCTGTCGATCGACGCGATCTTCGCGGCGCGCCAGGCCGAGCTGGTCGAGCGCCTGGTGGCCGCCGGGATCGACTATTCGGTCGAGGATCTGGAGACCGACCCGGCCATGATCCTCCTGCAGGAGGCGGCCTTCGAGGAGACGATACTCCGCGGGCGGACGAACGACGTGGCCCGGGCGCGGTACCTCTATTATGCGCGCCTGACCGAGGTCGACCATCTCGGCGCCTTCTACGATGTGACCAGGCTGGCGGGCGAGCCGGACGCGCGCTTCAAGCTGCGCATCCGCCTGGCCGTCCAGGGGCGTTCGACTGGCGGGACCGAGCCCGGCTACCGGGGCGCGGCACTCGGCGCCTCGCTCAGGGTGGCCGATGCGCGGGTCTATCGGGAGGGCCGCGCGCCGATCATCCATGTCGCGGTGTTCAGCACCGACAACAACGGCGTCGCCGACGAGACCCTGCTCGGCCTGGTCCGGACCGCGCTCGAACAGGCCGACCGGCAGGTCATCAACGACACGATCGACGTGCGCTCGGCCGTGGTCGACGTGGTCCCGGTCGCCGCGGATCTCTGGCTCCTGCCGGATGCCGACGTGTCCCTCATCACCACCCTGCGCGACGGCCTGCAGGCCGCCTGGGCGGAGGCCTCGGGGCTCGGCCGGGATCTGACGCGCGCCTGGCTGGCTTCGCGCCTGATGGCCGATGGGGTCTCCAATGTGGTGGTGACCGCGCCGGCGGCCGACCTGGTGGTGCCCTTCGACAAGGCGGTCCGGCTCGGCCTGCCGGTGCTGACCTACCGGGGGAGGTCCTATTGACCGCTCACGTCGAGGGCCTGCCGGCGAATGCGACCGACGTCGAGATGGTGCTCGCGGCCGTGCTCGATCCGCATGCGCGGCTCGCCGATGCGGTCGAGGCGATCCGCGTCGCCGACCAGGCGCCGCCGGTGTCGTTCCTGCCCTTCCGGGTCTGGGAGCTGGGCCTCGGTGAACTCACGCCTTATGTCCCGAACGTCTTCGCCTTGATCGCCGAGGGCGTGCGGTGGCAGCGGGTCCGAGGCACGCGGGCGGCGATCGACCGGGCGCTGACCTGGCTCGGCTATGCCGGCACCCTCGAATGGCAACCGACCCGCCGGCGCTGGTGGAACGGCGTGCAACTCGCCCTCGGTCGCTTCCGCGATGCCGAAGACCCCGATCTCGACCGGATCGAGGGCCTCATGGGCCTGTCGCTGCCGTTCCGCAGCGACTTCATGCGCGGGTTCCGCGGCTACGACGTGCGCGCGGCCGAGACGGGCTGGACGCGGACTTCCGCCTGCATGCTGTCGGACTGGTCCGGCGCCCGGCTGCACGCCGCGACGATCGCGCCGCATCGGCAGGGAGCCTCAGCGCCGAAGTGGAGCTTCGGCCGTGAATGGTTGGTCGACCAGGCGGCGGCGGAAGTCGATCTGACCGCGCTCGGCGTCTGGATCGAGCCCGGCGCCGGCTCGCCGCTCTGGTCGAGCCTGACGGTGCCCTGGTCCGGCGACATCAGCCACTGGACCGACAGCGCGGACGTGATCCGCCGGCGCGCGATCGCGACCGCCCTCGACGGCCGGCGCTGCTGGGTCCGCTTCGAGGATGACGACGGCACGATCGGCCATGCCCGGGCACGGGTGCGGGCGGTCGCCGCGCAGGTCGGCGGGGAATACCGCGTCGCCGGCCAGGACTGGACCTGCCGGACCGACAGCCCGACCGCGGCGCTGGTCTCGGCCCTGACCCGCTTCGGGGATGGGTTCGGCGACAGCGCCGGGGCCGGCCGGACCGCGACCCGCATGGGGCTCCTGTTCGATGCCGAGCCGGTCGAGGGCCTGAAGCCGGCCATTCCCTGGGCCGGCCCGTACGACCTCGCCGGCGGCGTGCTGGTCGAGGATCCGCCCGCACCCGACCGCCTGGTCGCCGAGACCGCCTGCGCCATTCCCTTCGGCCGGACCGTGCGCGAACAGGTCCGCTTTCTCCTGAGGCTCTGATGTACGAGCACCCCTCCGGTCTGCCCTCGACCTACGACCGCGCGGCGTCCGGCCCGAACCGCGCGCGGCTCCTGTTCGCCGAGGGGGCTTTCCTGCAGGGCGCCGACCTCAACGAGTTGCAGACCGTCATCGAGCGCCGCGGCCGCCGGGTCGGCGACATGGTCGCCCGCGACGGCGACCGGATCGACGGCGCCGGCATCACGGTCGACACGGAAGCCGGCACCGTGTCGCTCGCCGCCGGCCGCATCTATGTGCGCGGCGATGTCCGGCCGGTCGCGGCCGCGATCCTGACGGCCGTGCCGATGACCGGCGAGATCGTGATCGGCGTGCGCCTGGTCACCGTCCTGGTGACGGCCGAGGACGACCTCAGCCTCAACGGCCTGGAGCCCGGCTCGCTCGCCGAGGGCGAACCCGGGGCGGCCCGCCAGGAGGAGACCATCGCCTGGGCGCGCGCCGGCGTCGCCGGACCCGGCGACTTCTACGGCGTCTATGTGCTGCGGGACGGATCGCCGATCGACCAGACCCCGCCGGCCGAACTCTCCGGCGTCAATGCCGCCATCGCGCTCTACGACCGCCAGGCCCACGGCAACTATATCGTCGACGGCTGCGAGGTGACGGCGCTCGGCCGGGTCGGCACCGACCAGATCTTCTCGATCGCCGCCGGCGTCGCCAACATCCAGGGCTTCAAGCGCACGCGTGAGACGTCGCTGCGCCATGCCGAGCCCGAGGCCCCGGACCTGCAGGCGATCGCGGCCGAGCCGCAGACCTTCGTCGCCGATGGCACGCCGATCGCGATCGCACAGCCGCCGATCGCCGCCGTCACCGCGGCCATCATCGTGCGCCAGGTCACTGAGACCGTGGTGCGCGGTGCCATCGCCGGCGGCATGGACGTGCTCGCCCATACCTCGGTCGTGTCGATCCAGTCCATCACGCAAGGTGCGACCACCTTCGCGGTCGGGACCTATGCGCTCGCCGGCAATGCTGTCTCCTGGGCGCCGGCCGGATCCGAGCCGGCGATCGGCTCGACCTATTCGGTGACCTATCGCTTCAACGACCCCGTCACCCCTTCGGCCGTCGACGACACGACCGTGACGCTCGCCGGCGCCGTCCCGGGCTCGACCTGCCTGATCAGCTACACCTCGAAGCTGCCTCGCATCGACCTGATCTGCCTCGACGCCTCGGGCCGGCCGGTCACCGTCAAGGGGCTCTCGGCCCGGTCCGGCGCCGTGCCGCCGATCGCGCCCTCGTCGCTCCTGGCGCTCGCCGAGGTCTCCAACACCTGGCTGGGCAAGCCCACGGTCAAGAACAACGGCACCCACAACGTGCCCTATTGGCTGATGGCGCGGTACTTCAACCGGCTCTTCGACATCCTCGAGCAGTTCGATCGCGAGGCCGAGGCCCGCGACATTCTGGAGCGCGAGCCGGTCTCCAAGCGCGGCATCTTCACCGACACCTTCTCGGACGACTTCTATCGCGACCCCGGCGTCGCCCAGACGGCGGCGATCGGCGGCGGCACCCTTCGCCTGGCGGTCGATCCGGTGCTGTTGCGCGCCTACCTGACCGCACCGGTGACGCTCGACTGGACCGAGGAGGTGGTGGTCCGGCAGGAACTCCGCACCGGGGCCAAGAAGATCAACCCCTTCATCAATCTCAACCCGATGCCGGCGGCCTTGAAGATCGAGCCGCCGGTCGACTTCTGGGTCGAGAGCGAGACCGAATGGACCTCGCCGGCGACGATGGAGTTCGCCGGCACCGCATCGCCGGCCGTGCCGTCCTCGGCGCTCGGCCGCCGGCTCCTGTCCGGCTCGGCCGTGACCAGCGAGACCACGGTCACCGACATCGTCTCGCAGCGCACGGAAGAGGCCGAACGCCTGCGGCAGATCGAGATCCTGTGGGAGCTGCGCGGCTTCATTCCGAGCGAGGTTCTGGAGAGCCTGACCTTCGACGGGCTCGACGTGATGCCGGCCGGCCCGGCGCCGGTGACGCCCTCGACCGGCATCCTGTCGGGGTCCTTCACGATCCCGGCCGGCGTGCCGGCGGGCCGCAAGCTGGTCGTCGCCCGCGGGGCGGCCGGCTCGGTGGCGACCGCGCTCTTCGTCGGCTCCGGCGCGATCGAGGTGACGGTCGCCCGCCGCGTCACGCTGATCGCCCGGCCGACCGTCACGACGACATCCGGCGGCGTCGAGGCCGGCGGCGACGGCAACGACGCGGACCCGCTCGGCCAGTCCTTCGCGCTCGATGCGATGCGCCAGCTGGTCGGCCTCGATGTCGTCTTCACGGTCGCCGGCGATCGCGGCAACGGCGTGCGCCTGCAGCTCGCCGAGGACGATGCCGGCGTGCCCGGGACCGACCTGGTCGCCGAGGGCTTCGTGCCGATGGGGCCGGTCGCCCTCAATGCCTGGACGCCGATCCGCTTCGCCGCCCCGGTCAGCCAGCCGGCGAGCCTCTATCGCTGGGCGGTCCTGATGACCGACGATCCCGACCATGCCGTCGGGGTCGCGCGCGTCGGCGAAGCCGATATCGCCACCCAGGTCTATGTCGGCGCGCAGCCCTACACGACCGGCGTGCTGGTCGAGAGCAGCAATCGCCGCACCTGGTCGGCCGACCAGTTCGCCGACCTGACCATGCGGGTGGTCGCCGCCCGCTATGCGGCGACGACCAAGCGGGTCCTGCTCGGCGCCGTCGTGCTCGATGCGGTCTCCGACATCGTCATCCGCGCCGCGATCGAGCTGCCGACCGAGGCCTGCTCGGTGCACTTCGAGATCACCCGGCCGGGCGGCGAGGTCATCCGCCTGGCGCCCGACCAAATCGTGCAATGGCCGGACTACCGCTCCGAGACCGTGACGCTGGAGATGGTTCTTGTCGGCACCGAGACCCTGTCGCCGATCGTCTATCCCGGCATCCTGCTCGCCTGCGGGCGCATCCGCACCGAGGGCACCTATGTGACGCGGGTCTTCGATATGGGCACGGCCGTGCGCGTGACCGCCGTCTTCGCCGCGCTGCTCCCGGCCGGCAGCGCGGTCGCGGCCGCGGTCGACGCGGCCGACGGGGTCTGGACGGCGCTGACCCCCGGCACGGCCGGGACCCTCGGCGGCGGCTGGACCGAGCCGAAACACGAGAAGACCCCCCACACGGCCGCCAGCGGCGGGCGCGTCAAGCTGACGCTCACCGGCGGCCCCGGTGCCCGGCCGGCCGTCGCGCGGTTGCGCGCCTATTCGGTCTGAGGAGGACACCATGGCGGATCCCCGCAGCGCCAACCGCAACTATCCGATCCCGTCGAACGAGAACACGATCGAGCAGGACTTTTTGCGCCTGATCGAGCTGGTCGGCCTCATCGATGCCGACCTGGCGGCCCTGATCGTGGCGCTTGCCGGCAAGTCCGATGCCGGCCACGGCCATGCGATCGGCGAGATCATCGGCCTCGCCACCGCATTGGCCGGCAAGGCTGACGCTGCCCACAACCACGCCCTCTCGGGCCTCTCGGACGTGACCGCGACCGGCGCTCCGACCGGCACGGTTTTGGTCAAGACCGCGGGCGGCTGGCAGGCCGGCGGGCTCGACGCGGCGATCATCCAGTCCGGCACGATCGACGCCGCGCGCCTGCCGACCGTCACGACCGGCCTGGCGCCGCTCGCCTCGCCGGCCTTCTCCGGAACCCCGACGGCGCCGACCGCGGCAGCCGGGACCAACACGACCCAGCTCGCGACGACCGCCTTTGTGGCCGCGGCCGTCGCGGCGTTGATCAACAGCTCGCCGGCGGCGCTCGACACCCTCAAGGAGCTGGCGACCGCGCTCGGCAACGACGCCAACTTCGCCACCACGGTTACGAACGCGCTCGCCGGCAAGCAGCCGCTTTCGGCCGTGCTGACCGCCTTCGCGGCTCTCACCTGGACATCGGGCGACCTCCTCTATGCCGGAGCCGCCGGCGCGCTGGCGCGCCTGCCGAAGGGCAGCGATGGCCAGATCCTGACGCTCGCGTCGGGCCTGCCGGCCTGGGCGGCCGCGCCCGCGGCCGGGGTGCCGATCGACGTGGGCTCCGGCAGCGTCGGCGCCTTCATTATCGCCCGGAAGACGAACTCCAGTGCGGCGTCGAACGGGTCGACGGTCAGCGGCTCGAACCTGCAGGCGACCTATTACGACGGGACCAGCTGGACCGGCAGCGGGTCGCTGAGCGGCACCTGGCGGAATGTCAGTGGCCAGTCGCTCCCCGGATCGAGCGGCGGCTCGGGATTGTTTCAGAGGATCAGCTGATGACCATGCCGGCGAGCCAACCCGTCTGGGCCGATGCCGCCCACACCCGCGTCGACCTAGTGGTCGACCATCCGCAGTTCGGCCCGATCCCGTTCACGGCCGCGGCCGACGACGTGGAGGCCCATGGCCGCGATCTCCATGCGCGGGCCGTCGCCGGCGAGTTCGGCCCGATCGGCGCCTACGAGCCGCCGGCGCCCGCCGTTCCGGCCGCCATCTCGCGCCGGCAATGCGCGGCCGAGATGTTCGCCCGCGGCCTGATCACCGGCCCGGAGGCCGTCGCCATGACCGCCACCGCAACCCCGCCGGCCCTGGTCGAGGCCATGCTGGCCGCGCTGCCCGAGTCCGAGCAGACCTTCGCGCGGATCGACTTCGGCGCGGCAAACTACGTCCGCGGCAACCCGCTGCTCAACGCGCTGATGACCGGGACGGGGGCGAGCCAGGCGGAGATCGACGGGTTCTTTATTGCCGGGGCGAGCCGCTAAACCCGCTGGGTGCTCGCACCGACCTGACGCAGCACGTTGCCCTCGGTCTCGGCCCGAGCGGCATGGATCGTGTTTGAGGAAGGATTAATCAAGACGCGCAACACTTAGTGCGATGCGAATTCGCGGGAGCGGAAGCCGATGTTGAGATTTTTCAGCGCTCGTTCGATCGCGACGCAGATGACGAGTGTCTTCGTTCTGATCCTGATCATGGTCGCCATTGGCGGCCATGTCGTTTTGCGCACCAGCCAGGCCCTGGTCTCCGACGCCCGCGACGCAGTGTGGGAAGCCTCAGTGCCGCCAGCACAGGTCTTCGTCGTTGCCAACAGCCAGAACAGTATTCATCAGGACGTATCGGCCGCAATCGCCGACCCCAGACGGCTGCCCGCCGCCAGGACGGCCATCGCCGATCGGGAACGTGCGTCAGACGCCACTTGGGCCGAATTGACCGGCCTCGCACCCTATTTCCCGGCCGATGTGAAGCGGGAGGTTGACGCCACCAGCGAACGGCTCGCCCGTTTCCGCACCGCCGAACGGCGCACGCTGGACCTGCTGGGTGCGACGCAGGCCGATGCGGCGCGGCGCCATTTCGAAACCGTCCAAGCCGAGGCTCTTCAAGGTCTGTCCGATCAGGTCACCCGACTGCTCGACACCATGAGGTCGCGGATAGGCCATGTGAACCAGCGTATGGAAGCCACGGCCGAGGCCGGCCTGATCCGCCTAGCCTGGGTGGCTGGCGTGGTGACGGTGCTTCTGGTGCTGTGCGGTATCGTGGTCCAGTTTCGGGTGGTCAGGCCGATCCGTTCCCTGAACGGGGCCATGTCGGCCCTCGCCGCAGGCCGCCTCGACACCGAAGTTCCCTGCCGCAACCGCCGCGACGAAATCGGACGCATGGCCGATACGCTCGGCGTCTTCCGCGCCGGGCTGATCGAGACCCTGGACCTCCGGCGCGAGCAGGAGGTTGCGCGCGAACGCCAAGCCAATGAGCGGCGCAGCACCATGCTGGCCCTGGCCGGCCGGTTCGAGGCGTCGGTCGGACGGGTGGTCGAAGCCGTGTCGGTTGCCGCCGAGAATTTGGAAGGCGTCGCCGAATCCATGTCGAGCGGTGCCGCGGAAGCGTCCAGTCAGTCCTTCGCGGTCGCCCGGGCTTCGGAAGCGGCGACCGCTAACGTCAGGACGGTTGCCGACGCGACCGACACTCTGGCGAAATCCATGATCGAGGTCGGCGCCGAGGTCGACCGGTCGGGCAGCCGCATCCGCGACGCCGCGCGCCAGGCGGAAGCCACCAACGCCGACGTCCAGGCGCTCGGCGCGGCTGCCGATGCCATCAGCGGCGTCGTGCGCCTGATCGCCGACATCGCCGAACAGACCAACCTGCTGGCGCTCAACGCCACGATCGAGGCCGCCCGCGCCGGTGAGATGGGACGCGGCTTCGCGATCGTCGCCGGCGAGGTGAAGCAGCTCGCCACCGAGACCGCAAAGGCGACCAAGGACATCTCCGCGCAGATCGCCTCGATTCAGTCGGCCACCAGCACCTCGATTTCGGCGATCCGCTCGATCGCCGAGACCATCGGCGAGGTCGACGGGCTCGCCGCGCATATCGGCGAGGCCATCGTCGGCCAAGTGTCGGCGGTCCGAAACATTGCCGTCAATGTCGGTGAGGCGGCCGCCGGCACGAGCGAAGTCACCGGCAATATCACGCGGGTCAGCGATGTCGTCCGGCACTCGGGCGAGGTCGCAGCGGCCATGCTGGACTCCACACGTGCCCTGAAGCGGGGCGGCGAGACGCTGCGGATCGAGGTCGACCAGTTCCTGTCGAGCATCCGGGCCGCCTAGACGGTCGAATTCCGACCGTTGCGCTCCGCCATTGTCAGTTTGAACCAGAGCGGGCGCTTTTCTGCCGCCGGCGCCTGCCGTGCCCGCCGCAATCTCGCGCCGGCAATGCGCGGCCGAGATGTTCGCCCGCGGCCTGATCACCGGCCCGGAAGCCGTCGCCATGACCGCCACCGCAACCCCGCCGGCCCTGGTCGAGGCGATGCTGGCGGCGCTGCCCGAGTCCGAACAGACCTTCGCGCGGATCGACTTCGGGGCGGGGACCTATTCGCGGGGTAACCCGCTGCTCAATGCGCTGATGACCGGGACGGGGGCGAGCCAGGCGGAGATCGATGGGTTCTTTGCGGAGGCGGCGGGGCGCTGAAACTGCGGCCTCCGAACCGGGTGTGGGATGTTAGGGAGCCAGCGGATGGGAACCATCCGGAGGGGAGTGAGTAGATTATGGGGATGAAATGGCCCAGCGCTCCGGCAGGCGCTTGAGGAGATTGTCGCGCAGATCGGCTTTTCCAAAGTTCGGAGTGGTCAATCTCCTCCTGTAGCACGTATGCTCTATAGGCTCGGGTCGAACGAGTCCGTCGGGCCAGCGAAATGATCGGGCAACCTCTCGCAGGTACGATAAATTCGCTGAGCCCGGACTCGCAAGAATCGGGCGCACACGGGAGGAATTGATGGTCAACTCGTCAGGTAAGGTCATGGCGTCCGGCACCGGTCAACCAAAGGCCGGCTCAACGACCCAAAGGTCGGCCTGGGCGGATGTTGCTGGGTTACGAAACGCTCTCGCTGGCCCGTCCAGGTTGCCAAAAGGGTCAGCCAATGCCACCATCAGGAGCAGTAAGGATAAAGAATCGAGGTAGCGCTTTTGGGAAACAATCTTCCTGATCTATACGGGGCCGGTGATTCAGCACGAGTTGCCGGCCCAAATGTGAAGACTGAAGAGAGCTACCGAACAGCTTGGCGAAGAGACTTCGCTAGGCTAATTCATTGCCCTAGCTTTAGACGATTACAAGGTAAAACTCAGGTATTTCCTGGAAATGAATCTGATTTTTATAGAAACAGGCTTACGCATTCTCTAGAAGTGGCACAAATAGCCAAATCTATTGCTATACGCCTGAATGCTACCAATCCTCTATTTAAGCTCAAGCGGCATAAGATTGAGCCCGACATTGTAGAATTCGCCGGCCTTGCACACGATCTTGGTCACCCCCCATTTGGTCACAACGGCGAAGAAGCTCTAGACGAATGCATGCGCGAATATGGGGGCTTCGAAGGTAACGCCCAAACGTTACGGATAGTTTCTAGGCTTGAGAAAAAGGCAGTTCGCGAATTGATTGACGGGAAATATGAGCCGTTTGATTCAGCCAAAAATGATTTAAGGTGTGGGCTTGGTTTGACCTATCGATCTCTGGCCTCTTTACTTAAGTACGACGCTGTTATTCCTGAGAGAGGCAGCGATCGCAGTAAGCCTGGAAGTGTTATGAAAGGTTACTATGCCGAGGACGCTGAACTTGTTCGCAAGATAAAAGATAACGTAATTAACCCCGAGTACGATGCGGAATTCAAAACTATCGAATGCTCTATCATGGATATAGCGGACGACATTGCGTATTCAACGTATGACCTTGAAGATAATTTGAAGGCAGGATTTTTGACGCCATTGGGGCTTTTTTGTTTAGATGAAGATATTTATTCATTTGTAAGTGAGACTATTAACGGCCGATTGGCAAAGCAGTATACTGACGTTGATTACAAAATGACACCGGAGGCCGTGAAAGAGGTATTGTTTAAAATATTCTACGAAAATCTATTTGAAATAACCGATGACGCAAAGAAATTCTTGGCTAGTAAGGATCTTGACAGATCAGAGAAGTTGGCCGTGGTGGCGGCCCAGACGCAACGGAGTTCACGTACTCTCGCATCAGACGGCTATGAAAGAAGTCAACTAACATCAAGGCTCGTTCAAAATTTTCTTCACGGCGTTGAGGTGCAGCCGCACAGAGCTTATCCCCAATTGCACCGCGCGCGCCTAACTCTCCCGACATTCCTTGAAGTTGAAGTTCTGAAAAACATAACCTACCATGCGATAATCCGATCGCCATGGCTCCAAGTCGTCGAGTTTCGTGGAAAAGACATAGTGAAGGATATTTTCAAGGCTCTCAATTCAGAAGATGGAACACGATTGCTACCTGAGGATTTCAAGGCATTGTGCCGACTAAGCGGATCAGTTACGCGCATGCGTACCATCTGCGATTTTATAGCAGGGATGACAGATCGCTATGCAATCGAATTCTACAGTCGCCTGTATGGGGCAAACCACCTGACTATCCACAAACCGATGTAGCTAACCAGTCGGCTGACCTAAGAGTTACTTCGACATCAGGAGGCCGGACCCCTAGCCCCTAGCGTGTGGGTGGCAGAAGCTATGACAGGCACCGCCTTCCCACTTCGCTTGGTCGCGATGCTATTCAAGGGTTATCTGGGCTGTGGCATTCCAAGCGTAATACCAGCAAACGTTGGATTGCGTTGCCATCGCGCCCCGCACACTCAGCTCTTAAGGGCGAGCACCGCGTAGAGAAGTGCCATCGGCCCGTAGAGTTCGGGCTTTCCCGCCAGAAAGCAGCCGGAAAAATGACAGCAGGCCAGCCCAGCATAGAGGGCTCGGTGCCCATAGAGCCCTTTAGCGATGCGAAGGGCGTGGGATTTCACTTTTGCAAGCTCGAACATTGTCGTCTCCGTTCGAATGTTGAGCCGGGCCCGGCGGGTGGTATGTTGTCGACAGAGCCTTATTGGCCTGATCGCAGGCCCCATGTCGTTTCATCTCGGTTACGCCCCGATGTAACCCGCATTGTCTCAAAGGTTTGACGCAAAATGACGGGTCGCACAGACGATGATGTCAGGGCGTTCGGGAAGTTGGTGCGTGAAAAGCGGATAGCGCGCGGCTGGAAGCAGGAAGTGCTTGCTGCGGAAGCCTTGGGCAATATGGACCGCAAGGGCTACGTTTCGAAGGTCGAAAATGGGAAGCAAGCCAATATTACCACTGAGAACGTTCGGAAATTTGCGACAGCCTTAGCCATCGACGTTGAGTTTATCCCGCTTTCTTTGCGCTGGCCGGCGGCATCCGTGGAGGCGCAGGACACCAACACCGTCGTTCATGGAATGAAAAGCCAGTTAGACAAACTGGTTGCAGCAGGACGCGACCAGGCGCGTGAGTTTGGCGTCAAAGAAGGGCTGCTTATCGCGTTGGCGCGCCGTTATGCCGAAGGAACACCGGACAACTTCGAGGCCGCATTAGCCGGGCTTGAGCGCGCCCTTGAAGTTGCGCGGATTGAACACGAGCGAGGTCGGTTGCCCTCCAACCTCTCCGCCGCTTTCGATGCCGTGATTGCACGTATCGATACGCTCAACGAAAGCGGTGACTTGCAAGGTGGGCAAGCGATAATTGATGACGAACTCACCAAGCTCGATGCGGAAGACGAGCGCCGGCTAGCGGAGAGGTTTAAGCTTTACGAAAAGGGTATTTCTATAGCGGTTATGGCGCGAGACGTCGAGAATGCCTCTCGCTTCGTGGTCGCACAACTCGATATTGCTACGCCTATAGCTTCGGACAATCGCTTCACCGCTTTCGATTTCGCATTCACTGAGTGGTATCAACGAGGTTTGGAGCGGGGTCTCAATTTCGATTTGGAGGTCGCGATCGCGTTGGCCCGAGAGGGACTCAGCCGTATGCACGATCTCGATAGTCTGGCCACGATGCGCACCAATCTCGGCATTGCGCTTTCTACCCTGGGAGAGCGCGAGAGTGGGATGGCCCTCCTGAAAGAAGCCGTCGACACTTACCGCACCATCCTTGGGGAATGGACCCGTGACCGAGCGCCGTTAAAATGGGCTACCGCGCAGAACAATCTCGCAAGCGCGCTCTCGGCACTGGGCGAGCGCGAAAGCGGGACGACGCTCCTCACAGAGGCCGTCGACGCTTTCCGCGCAGCGTTGGAGGTATGGACGCCAGACCGCGAACCGTTTCGACGGGCTTTGGCGCAGACCAATCTCGGCAACGCGCTCCAAAAACTCGGCGAGCGCGAAAGCGAGATGAACAGACTCGAGGAAGCCGAAGGCGCCTACCGTGCGGCGTTGGAGGTATTGAATAAAGACGCCGAGCCTCTCGAATGGGCTACGACACAGAACAATCTCGGCAACACGCTTGCGAGAATGGGTGAGCGTGAGAGCGGGACGGCACGGTTAAAGGAAGCCGCCGTAGCGTACCGAGCGGCACTGGAGAAAAGAACCCGAGGCCGCGTACCGCTTCAATGGGCAATGACCATGAGCAATCTCGGAAACGTGTTGACGCGACTGGCTCAGCGCGAAAGCGAGACAATAGAGCTGGAGCAAGCCGTCGACGCGTACCGAGCGGCACTAGGGGAGTGGACCCGTGACCGTGCTCCGCTTCAATGGGCGACGGTGCAAAACAATCTGGGCGTAACGCTCGTAGCTCTGGGCGAACGCGAGAAGGGCACGGCAACGTTGCTGGAGGCCGTCGACGCGTACCGCGCAGCGTTGGAGGAAAGGACCCAAGACCGCGACCCCCCGCATTGGGCAGCAACACAGAACAATCTTGGCTGTGCACTTCTTATGCTGGGCGAACGCAGCGGTGACACAGCGCTGCTGGAAGAGGCCGCCGATGCCATTCGCAAGTCACTGAAAGAATTCACACGCGACCATGCGCCGCTTCGATGGGCGATGGCCATGAATAATCTCGGCAACGTTCTCCTTGCACTCGGTGAGCGCGAGAACGGGACGGAACGACTGCAGGAAGCCGTCGACTCCTACCTTGCGGCGCTGGAGGAACGGACCCAAGACCTGGTGCCTCTCGCATGGGCAGCAACTCATAATAGTTTGGTCATCGCGATCCAGAAGCTCCGCCAGCGCAAGACGGAAGCCGCGCAGATTACGCATGCTGCTAGTGCCATGCGCCCGGTTTCGGGGGACCGAACCGAATGGGATTAGATTTGAGAGCAATTGGGCTGACCGCGGTCAGCCTGTAACGCAGCACCGCTCCGCCGCAGTCTCGCCGGGACCGCGCCTCTTGCGCAAGCCCCGATTGTCGAGCCCCGGAGCCCCCCATGTCCGCCACTTCGCCCTTTGTCGGCGTGCGCGTCTTCAGCGATCTGTCGCAGACGATCGCCTCGATCGACACACGGGACTCCACCGTCATCGGCATGTAAGCGTCGTCCTGGCCCCACCTACCATTTTGCTGGTTGATCGTCGGAAGTTCGGAGCCTGGAGGGCTCCGACACA
>NZ_JAHHZF010000029.1 GCF_018729455.1 Prosthecodimorpha staleyi
CCGTCAAGCCGGCTTCGAAGCGCCGTTAAAGGGGCATCCCGTGCAGGCGATCCGCTACCGGACCGGTCTCGACCGCAACACATTTCGCCCCCTGACCGGCTGGGCGCATGTGCAGCAGTCGATCGCCGTCATCTGGACCACGCGTCTCCTGACCCGCGTGATGCGGCTTTCATTCGGCTCGGACGTGCGCTCCTGGCTGGCCGAGGATCTGACGCCTGAGACGGCGATCGGCATCTATGACGAGCTGGTCACGGCCGTGCACACCCACGAGCCGGAATACCGGATCCGCGACCTGCAGTTCGTTTCGCTGACGCGCGAGGGCGGCCTCGGCCTGAAGCACGGCGGCATCTACTACCCCGAGGGGCGCCTCGGCAATTACACGATCGCCCAGCCGGTCGCCGCCTCGCTGCCGCTGGCCGCCCGCGAAGGCTGGTACCGGCGCAATGCCGTCCTGGGTGTCGGCACGACCGGGAGGGCGGCCGCATGAGCGCCTGGACCCTGGACGATCTCGCCGGCCTGGCGCGGCCGGCGATCCTCGAAGAGCTGTCGATCGACGCGATCTTCGCGGCACGCCAGGCCGAACTGGTCGAGCGCCTGGTGGCCGCCGGGATCGACTACTCGGTCGAGGATCTGGAGACCGATCCGGCCATGATCCTCCTGCAGGAGGCGGCCTTCGAGGAGACGATCCTCCGCGGGCGGACGAACGACGTGGCCCGTGCGCGGTACCTCTATTATGCGCGCCTGACCGAGGTCGACCATCTCGGCGCCTTCTACGATGTGACCAGGCTGGCGGGCGAGCCGGACGCGCGCTTCAAGCTGCGCATCCGCCTGGCCGTCCAGGGCCGCTCGACCGGCGGGACCGAGCCCGGCTACCGGGGCGCGGCGCTCGGCGCCTCGCTCAGGGTGGCCGATGCGCGGGTCTATCGCGACGGCCGCGCGCCGATCATCCATGTCGCGGTGTTCAGCACCGACAATAACGGCGTCGCCGACGCGACCCTGCTGGCTCAGGTCCGGACCGCACTGGAGCGGTCGGAGTTCCTGGTCATCAACGACACGATCGACGTGCGCTCGGCCGTGGTCGACGTGGTCCCGGTCGCCGCGGATCTCTGGCTCCTGCCGGATGCCGACGTGGGCCTCATCACCACCCTGCGCGACGGCCTGCAGGCCGCCTGGGCGGAGGCCTCGGGGCTCGGCCGCGATCTGACGCGCGCCTGGCTGTTGTCGAAGCTGATGGCCGACGGTGTCGCCAATGTGGTCGTGACCGCGCCGGCGGCCGATCTGGTGGTGCCCTTCGACAAGGCGGTCCGGCTCGGCCTGCCGGTGCTGACCTACCGGGGGAGGTCCTATTGACCGCTCACGTCGAGGTCCTGCCCGGGAATGCGACCGACTTCGAGTTGGCGCTCGCGGCCGTGCTCGATCCGCATGCCCGGCTCGCCGATGCGGTCGAGGCGATCCGCGTCGCCGACCAGGCGCCGCCGGTGCCGTTCCTGCCGTTCCGGGTCTGGGAATTGGGCTTGGGCGAACTGACCCCCTATGTCCCGAACGTCTTCGCCTTGATCAGCGAGGGCGTGCGCTGGCAGCGGGTCCGGGGCACGCGGGCGGCGATCGACCGGGCGCTGACCTGGCTCGGCTATGCCGGCGCGCTCGAATGGCAGCCGACCCGACGGCGCTGGTGGAACGGCGTGCAGCTGGCGCTTGACCGGTTCCGCGATGCCGAGGAGCCCGATCTCGACCGGATCGAAGGCCTCATGGGCCTGTCGCTGCCGTTCCGCAGCGACTTCCTGCGCGGGTTCCGCGGCTACGACGTGCGCGCGGCCGAGACGGGCTGGACGCGGACTTCCGCCTGCATGCTGTCGGACTGGTCCGGCGCCAGGCTGCACCAGGCCGCGATCGCGCCGCACCGGCAGGGAGCCTCAGCGCCAAAGTGGAGCTTCGGCCGGGAATGGCTGGTCGACCAGGCGGCGGCCGAACCGGACCTCAGCGCCCTCGGCGTCTGGATCGAGCCGGGCGGCGGATCGCCGCTGTGGTCGAGCCTGACGGTGCCGTGGTCCGGCGACATCAGCCACTGGACCGACAGCGCGGACGTGATCCGCCGGCGGGCGATCGCGACCGCGCTCGACGGCCGGCGCTGCTGGGTCCGCTTCGAGGATGACGACGGCACGATCGGCCATGCCCGGGCACGGGTGCGGGCGGTCGCCGCGCAGGTCGGCGGCGAGTATCGCGTCGCCGGCCAGGACTGGACCTGCCGAACCGACAGCCCGACCGCGGTTCTGGTCTCGGCCCTGACCCGCTTCGGGGATGGGTTCGGCGATAGCGCCGGGGCCGGCCGGACCGCCACCCGCATGGGTCTGCTGTTCGATGCCGAGCCGGTCGCGCCCCTGAAGCCGGCCATTCCATGGGCCGGGCCGGACGACCTGGCCGGCGGAACGATGGTGCCGTCCTCGATCGGACCCGGTGCCCTGCCGTGGTTCGACAGTCCCGAGTCCGACCGCCTCGTCGCCGAGACCGCCTGCACCATTCCCTTCGGCCGGACCGTGCGCGAGCAGGTCCGCTTCCTGTTGAGGCTCTGATGCCCTACGAGCACCCCTCCGGTCTGCCCTCGACCTACGACCGCGCGGCCAGCGGCCCGAACCGCGCCCGCCTCCTGTTCAGCGAGGGGGCCTTCCTCCAGGGCGCCGACCTCAACGAGGCCCAGTCGATCATCGAGCGCCGCGGCCGTCGGGTCGGCGACATGGTCGCCCGCGACGGCGACCGGATCGACGGCGCCGGCATCACGGTCGATGTCGAGGCCGGTACCGTGTCGCTCGCCGCCGGCCGCATCTATGTGCGCGGCGATGTCCGGCCGGTCGCGGCCGCGACCCTGACGGCCGTGCCGATGACCGGCGAGATCGTGATCGGCGTGCGCCTGGTCACCGTCCTGGTAACCGCCGAGGACGACCCCAGCCTCAACGGCCTGGAGCCCGGCTCGCTCGCCGAGGGCGAACCCGGCGCGGCGCGCCAGGAGGAGACCATCGCCTGGGCGCGCGCCGGCGTCGCCGGGCCCGGCGACTTCTATCCGGTCTATCTGCTGCGCGACGGCACGGTCATCGACCAGACGCCGCCGCCGTCGCTGTCCGGCGTCAATGCCGCCATCGCCCTCTACGACCGGCAGGCCCACGGGCACTATATCGTCGACGGCTGCGAGGTGACGGCGCTCGGCAAGATCGGCGCCGACTGGGTCTATTCGATCGGCGCCGGCGTCGCCAACATCTCGGGCTTCAAGCGGACCCGCGAGGCATCGCTCCGCCATGCCGAGACCGAGGTGGTCGACCTGCAGGCGATCGCGGCCGAGCCTCGGACCTTCGTCGCCGACGGCGCGGCGATCGCCGTCCTGCAGCCGCCGATCGCCGCGGTGACCGCGGCCGTGGTGGTCAAACAGGTCACCGAGAGCGTCGTCCGTGGCGGCGTCGCCGGCGGCCTGGACCTGCTCGGCCACACCTCGGTCGTGTCGATCCAGTCGGTGACGCAGGGCGCGACCACCTTCGGGACGTCGACCTACGCGCTCGCCGGGAACTCGATCTCCTGGGCGCCGGCCGGGGCCGAGCCGGCGGCCGCCAGCTCCTACAGCGTGACCTATCGCTACAACGAGGCCGTCACCCCGGACAGCGTGACCCCCGAGACCGTCACCCTGTCGGGCGGCGTGCCGGGCTCGACCTGCCTGATCAGCTACACCTCGAAGCTGCCGCGCATCGATCTCCTCTGCCTCGACGAACTCGGTCGGCCTGCCTACGTCAAAGGCCTCTCTGCCCGACGCGGCGCCGTGCCGCCGATCGCGCCGACGGCCCTCCTGGCGCTCGCCGAGATCCACAACACCTGGCTGACCCGGCCGACGATCCGCAACAACGGGGTCCACAACCTCACCTATGCCGAGCTGCAGCGGATGCTGGCGCGTCTCATCGACGTGATGGCGATGCTCGACCGGGCGGAGTCGGCCCGCGACATCCTGGAGCGGGAGCCGGTCTCCAAGCGCGGCATCTTCACGGACAACTTCCAGGACGACTTCTATCGCGACCAGGGCGAGGCGCAGACCGCGGCCGCCGGCCTCGGCATCCTGCAGCTCGCCGTCGATCCGATCGCGCTGACCATGCTGGTCTCCGAGCCCGTGACCCTCGACCACACCGAGGCGATCGTGCTGCGCCAGGAGGCGCGCACCGGCTCGATGAAGATCAACCCCTACATCAACACCACCCGGATGCCGGCCGCCCTGAAGCTGGAGCCGCCGGTCGACTTCTGGGTCGAGCGCGAGACCGCGTGGACATCCTCGACCACGATCGAGTTCGCCTCCGGCGCCTCGAGCGCGGCCGCCGGGTCGCTCGGCGAGTCCCTGCGCCGCCGGACCGGGACCACCGGCGCCTCCGCGTCCGCGGCGACCGAGGTGGTCGCCCAGCGGACCGAGCGCGCCGAGGTCCTGCGCGAGATCGAGATCGCCTTCGAGATCCGGGGCTTTGCCGCCGGCGAGGCCCTGGAGCTGCTGACCTTCGACGGTGTCGACGTGACCCCGCCCGGGCCGCTCACGGCGGACGCGTTCGGCATCGTCGCCGGCACCTTCGACATCCCGCCGGGGACCCCGGCCGGCTCCAAGCGGGTGCGGGCCGTGGGCTCGGCCGACAGTGCGGCGACCGCGCTCTTCGTCGGCGAGGGCACGATCCTGGTCGACGTGCTGCGCCGCGTGACCCTGGTCCCGCGGCAGACGCCGCCGGCGGTCGAGACGACGACCAGCGAAGGCGCCGCGGGCGGCGGCAACGGCGCCGACCCGCTGGCGCAGACCTTCGCGCTCGACCAGGCGCGCATGATCCTGGGCTTCGACATCGTCTTCACCGTGAAGGGCAATCCGGACCTCGGCGTGCGCCTGCAGCTCGCCACCGTCGAGAACGGCATCCCGACCGGCGAGGTGCTCGCCGAAGCCTATGTCGACATGCACAGCGTGGTGCTGAATGTCTGGCATCCGATCCGCTTCGCGGTGCCGGTCTATATCCCGGCTGGCGTCTTCTATGCGCCGGTGCTGATGACCGACGATCCCGACCATGCCGTCGCCATCGCGCGGATCGGCGAGGTCGACACGGTCACCGGCGCCTATGTGTCGGCGCAGCCCTATACGGTCGGCGTGCTGCTCTCCAGTTCGAACCGCTCGACCTGGACGCCGCATCAGTTCGAGGACCTGGCGTTCCGGGTGGTCGCGGCCGCCTTCGCGCCGACGACGAAGACCGTCGCCCTCGGCAGCCACGCGCTGACCACGATCTCGGACATCCTGATCCGCGCCGGCGTCGAACTGCCAACGGCGGCGGCGAGCCTGCGCTTCGAGGTCGAACGGCCGACGGGCGAGATCCTGCAACTGGCGCCGGACCAGGTCGCCGAGCTGGCCGCCTATATCACCGAGACCGTGACGGTGCGGGCGATCCTCGCCGGCTCGGAGACCATCGCGCCGATCCTCTATGCCGCACAGATGATCACCGGCCGCATCCGCACGACCGGGACCTATGTCAGCCGGGCCTTCCCGATGGGGACCGGCATCCGCGTCGGCGCGCTCTTCGCCGCGCTCATGCCGGCCGGGGCCACCGTCACGGTCGAGGCCGACGCGGCCGACGACAGCTGGCACGCGCTTAACCCTGGCGATGTCGACAACCTCGGCGGCGGTTGGACCGAGCCGGCCTTCGAGCGGGATCCGCATACCGCCGTCCAGGGCCGCATCCGCCTGTCGCTCGCCGGCGGGCCTGGCGCCCGCCCGCGCCTGGCGCGGCTGCGCGCCTGGTCGATCTGAGGAGGACGCCATGGCCGATCCGCGCTCTTCAAACCGCAACTATCCGGTCCCCTCGACCGAGAATACGATCGAGCAGGACTTCCTGCGCCTGATCGAACTGGTCGGTCTGCTCGATGTCGACTTGGCCACCGTGATCGCGGCGCTGGCCGGCAAGGCCGCCACCGAGCACGACCACGCGATCGACGACATCACGGGGCTCGCCACCGCGCTCTCCGCCAAGGCGGCCGCCAACCACAACCACGCCCTCTCGGGCCTCTCCGACGTGACCGCGACCGGTGCGCCGGTCGGCACCGTGCTGGTCAAGACTTCGGGTGGCTGGCAGGCCGGCGGGCTCGACGCGGCGATCATTCAATCCGGCACCATCGACGCCGCGCGCCTGCCGACCCTCACGACCGGCCTGGCGCCGCTCGCCTCGCCGGCCTTCTCCGGAACCCCGAGCGCCCCGACCCCGGCACCGGGGACCAACACCACCCAGCTGGCCACGACCGCTTTCGTGGCGGCGGCCGCCGCGGCGCTCGTCGCCTCGTCGCCGGCGACACTCGACACGCTCAACGAGCTGGCGGCCGCGCTCGGGAACGACGCCAACTTCGCCACCACGGTCACGACCGCGCTTGGCAACAAGCAGCCCCTCTCGGCCGTGCTGACGGCCTTCGCGGCCCTCGCCTGGACCTCGGGCGACCTCCTCTATGCCGGAGCCGCCGGTGCGCTGGCACGCCTGCCCAAGGGCAGCGACGGCCAGATCCTGACGCTCGCGTCCGGCCTGCCGTCCTGGGCGGCCGCGCCGGCGACCGGGGTGGCGGTCGACAACGGGGCGCTGGCGGTCGGCAGCTTTGCGTTATTGCGCAAGACCAATAGCGGCAGCGTCAATTCGGGCTCGACGATCAACGGCTCGAACCTCAGTCCGTCCTACTACCAGAACTCCGGTGCCGCCTGGACCAACTCCGGATCGGCCAGCGGCAGCTGGCGGAACGTCTCGGGCATCACGATCACCCAGAGCGATATCGGTCTCTTTCAGAGGATTTCGTGATGGACGCCACCGCACCGGTTTGGGCAGATGCCGGCCATACCCGGATCGACCTCATCGTCGATCACCCGGACTTCGGCCCGATCCCCTTCACGGCCGATCCAGACGACGTCGAGGCGCACGGGCGGGACCTCTTCGCCCGCGCCGTCGCCGGCGAGTTCGGTCCGATCGGCCCATATCTGCCGCCGGCCCCGCCTCCGCCCGTCATTCCGGCCGCAATATCCCGCCGGCAATGTGCGGCCGAGATGTTCTCGCGCGCACTGATTTCCGGCCCGGAGGCTGTCGCCATGACCACGACCGCGACGCCGCCGGCCCTGGTTGAGGCCATGCTGGCTGCGCTGCCCGAGTCCGAGCAGACCTTCGCGCGGATCGACTTCGGGGCCTCGGTTTATGCCCGGGGCAACCCGCTGCTCAACGCCCTGATGATCGGGACCGGCGCCAGCCAGGCCGACATCGACGCCTTCTTCATCGCCGCGGCCGCGCGCTGATCGCCACCGTTTCATAGGAGACCATCATGGGCTGGGGATATTTCGAGGGGCGGGACTTCAACGGGGCGGCGCGCAGGCTGAAGGCCTGGATCACCGGCGCCGGTGCGACTGCCGAATACACCCCGGCCGTCAAGGCGGATCTGCAGGTCGGCGGCGCCGACGCGGGCCACGACAACGCCGTGCCGATCGCCGAGGCAGCAGGGGCGGCCATCACCGGGGCGGCCCTGCCGGCCGGTGGCGTCGGACTGACCGGCTGGCTCTCGGCGATCTGGACCCGATTGGGCGGGTCCTTGACCACCGTTGGAGCGGCCTCCGAAGCCCATCTCGGCGAGGTCGGCGGGCGGATCATCCGCGCCGCGCCGGCGGCCTTGCCGGCGACCTCGACCGCGGCTTACGCGTCGGGCGATGCGCTCGGCACCAAGATGCAGCTTGCCGGCGCCCTGCGCGTCGCCGGCGGCTCGGGCTACCTGCAGGACCTGACCGTCGCGCTGAAGACGGCCGGCCTGACGGCGGCGCTCGACGCCATCCTGTTCCGTGCCGATCCCGCCGCCTCGACCTTCACCGACAATGTCGCCGTGGTGGTCGCCGCCGCCGATCTCGACAAGGTCATCGGCGTCGTCTCCTTCACCCGGATCACCAGCCTCGGCGGCGGCACACTCTACGAGGCCAATCAGCTCGCCCGCTCGATCAAGCTCTCGGCCGGCCAGGACATCTGGCTGGCCCTCGTCTGGCGGGCCGCCCCGACGCTCGGCACCACCACCGACCTCGCCGCCGTGTCGGCAAACGTCGCGGTGGACTGAGCCATGGGCCTGATGCTGCCCTCGCGCCGGCTCCTCGCCCGGGGCGCGCCTTGGTGGCGCCGGCCCGAGCACCTGCTCGACGGGGTCGCGCCGGGCCTCTTCGTCGACGTGCTCAACCGCCGCCACGCGCTTGCCGGCGCGGCCGTCCCGCTCGCCTCTGTCCTGACCGTCACGGCCGCGAGCGGCAAGACATATTGGGACGGGGCCATCCTTCGGACCGCCGCCGCCAATGAAGCCCGGATCGACTGGAGCGGCGGCGCGGCCGAGCTGCTGCTGGAGGGGCCGGCGACCAATCTCTGCCCGGTCTCGGCCGACTTCACGGCGGCGGCCTGGGTCAAGTCGGGCTTCACGGCTTCGCCCGCCACGCTCTCGAACGGCATCGGCGGCACGGCCTTCTCCGGCATGCCGAACCTCGTGCTCTACGACCAGACGGGCGCCACATTCTTCACGGCCGAAATCCCCCGGCCGGCACCTTCGGCCCTGACCAAACGGGCCAGCTACACCTTCACGACCCCGGCCGGCTGCACGGCTATTCGGTTCTATGCCCTCCGCAACGGCGGCAGCGCCTATGCCTATATCCTCGCCAGCGTGACCGCTTCGACGACCTACACGGCTTCCTGGTTCGAGGAGGCCGGGGTCTTGGGCGGGGTGCAGATCGAGGCCGGCGCGGTGGCGACCTCCTACATTCCGACGACCGGGGCCGCGGCGACCCGCGCGACCGATCTCTGCCAGCTGACAGCCGGTGCGGCCGCGGCCATCCAGGGCGTCTCGGCGGCTGTGGCCTGGCGCGGGACGATCCCGGTGGCGCTCGCCGGCCAGCTGATCGTCGGCCTCGGCGACGCAGCGCACAGCATTCGCGCCACCAATGCGCCGACCAGCCGCATCGGCCTGTTCGGCGATACCGTTGCGACCAGCCCGGGCAATGACGTGATCCCGGGAGCCGTCGGGATCTGCGCCGGCTGGGGCACGTCCGGCTCGCGGCTCGGCGTCAACGGCACGGCTTCCACCGCCGCCGAGACCAATGTCTGGGCGTCGACGATCTATCTCGGCCCGTCGACCGGCATCGCCACTGGGCAGACCCTGCGGCTGCGCCAGCTGGTCGGCTGGACGCTGACCGACCGGCCGTCGACGGCGGCCGCCATTGCCCAAGCGAGGCTCGCGGCATGAAGACGATCTTCCTGCGCTTCACCGATCGCGCCGAGGCGCTGGCCCTGCTCGGTGCAGCCGGCCTGACGGTCGCGCCCCGGACCGAGACCGAGACCGAGACCGGCCCGGCGCTGCCGCCGCTGATCATGACCGCGGCCGGCCCGGTCTATCCCGATCTCGTCTTCGGCACCGGCATCGTCGCGCTGCCGACCGGCGCTCTTGATGGCGACGGTCAGCCAATCCTGGCGCCGGCCGACGGCTGCCACGTCAACCTGCTCGCGCCGGACGGCTGGCCGCTGCCGGGGCCGATCGCCGGCAAAGTCGTCACACCCGACAGCCCGGTGTGTGTGTTTGTTGGATAGAGCTTCAGCACCCGTCAAAAAAAACCCGACGCGTGGCGCGCCGGGTTTCCGCCGAGGTTGGGCGGAGGACGATCGGGTGGGGAAGTTCTCCGATGAAGCCTACAATAGGGGGGCGCTTCGGGCCGTGAGTCAATCTCCATGGAGCCGCGCCGGAAGGCTGGCGGTTCCAGAAATGCCCTGTACATATATAATCAAAAATAGATGTGAGGGCAGGCGATGGAGCGGCTGGTTTTGACGCTCGACTTCAATCGGATCGGGAACAACGCCTACGAGACCATTTGCTCCGACTTGGACGGATTTCGCTTCGTGGATGCCGATCTCGGCTATTCGTATCAGCTGGCCTCAATCCGCATTAAACGTTGGTTCCACAACCGAGCATTCGAGGTTTCGGTTGAGCCCGGCATGTTCAAATATCCTGATCCGCCGCGGCCCGACGTCATGTTATGTGCGGAGTGCACCGTGTCTCGCGCTCGGCAGTCACAAATCGACCCAACGCACATACACTTCCCGAGGCCGCAGTCGGAGGTGGTTGAAGCGTTTCTGCGGTACTGGGCTTCCGTTGAAATCGTCGAACGGGCATTGCGGTCGTGAGGCTGACCAACAACTGTCTACCGAGTGACCGTTTCGGCGGGGAGCGGCACAGGCACCCGGTTGCCGCCTTGATTAAGATGGTCCTGCACGGTCGCACTGAGTAGCGCGATATCTCGCAAGAGCATCTTCAACTGATTTGTAGCAATCTGTCGTCGGAACCGCCCCTCCGCCGTCGATTGATTTGAGAGGATTATGGTTTCTGACATCGCGATACAGCCTTGACCAATGCAGTGCGCCATCTCCGGAAAATGCCTTTCAAGACGGCTGGCGAGTTCTCGCATATGATCCAGCTTGCACAGCAGGCTCATGTCGTTATCGCCCATTTGCGCACTAGGAGACATTGTTCGTCCTATGGGGATCGAGCCACGATCCGCACATACACGCCGCCACCTTAATGAGGGCCTAGCAGGCGGGTGCGAGAAGTCCCTAGGAGAGGGCTGACCGCGGTCAGCCTGTGATGCGACACCGCTCCGCCGCAGTCTCGCCGGGTCCGCGTCCTTCGCGCAAGCCCCGATTTTCGAGCCCCGGAGCCCCTCATGTCCGCCACCTCGCCCTTCGTCGGCGTGCGCGTCTTCAGCGATCTGTCGCAGACGATCGCCTCGATCGACACCCGGGACTCCACCGTCATCGGCATGTGCCTGCCGGCGCCGCTGGCCGACAACGTCGCCTATCCGCTGAACGAGCCGGTGCGGCTGGCGACCGACAATCCGGAGGCGATTGAGGCGCTCGGCGCCGGCCTGGCGCGCGATACCGTCAACCAGATCATGTCCGAGGGCATCCACACCGACATCGCCTTCGTCCGCGTGGCGCATTCGACGCTGACCGATCCGGCCGCGAAGCTCGCCGCCGAGATCGGCTCGATCGTCGGCTCGGCCGGGGCGAAGACCGGTATCTGGGCGCTCCTGGAGGCGAAGGACGAGTTGAAGATCGAGCCGGGGTTGATCCTGGCGCCCGGCTACACCGCCGGCCGACCGGATGACGCGGCCAATCCGGTGATCACCGCGATGGACGCGGTCTGCTCGCGGATCATCGACTGCATGGCCGTGGTCGACGCGCCCTCGACCAACCGCGAGGCCGCGGCCGAGCATGCGGCCGACTTCGCGACCTCGCTCAACATCATCGACTGCTATCCCAACGTCCGGGTCTATCTGGACGGGGCCTCGGTGATCCGGCCGATGTCGCCGCATGTGGCGGCCGCGATCGTGCGACGGGACAAGGAGGTCGGAACCCCGTTCAAGGCGGCCTGGAACCGGCCCTTGAAGGGCATTCTGGGGCCGTCGCAGCGCGTCACCTACCGGGACGGCGACACGGCCACGGACGGCAACTATCTGCCGCAGAACGGGCTCGCCACCGTGATCGAGGGCAAGCTCCTGTGGGCGCCGTTCTCGACCGCGACGGATCCGACCGTGCGATCCTATCGGAGCATCAAGCGGATCCGGACGCGGCGCTCGATCGAGAAGGCCCTGTCGCGAGCCCTGCGGGGATACCTGTCCGAGGACCTCGGGCCGCATCTGGTCACCCTGATCACCCGCTCGCTCTCCGAGGCCTGCGAGGAGCGCAAGGCCTTCGGCGCCCTGGTCGACTACGAGATCCTGTGGTCGCGCAGCCTCAACACGGTCACCACGCTGCGCGACGGCATCCTCCGGCTGAAGCTGCGGTTTGAGGAGACGCCGGACCTGGTCGACCTGCAGATCTTCTCCGAGCCCCAGCCGGAGGCCTTCGAGGTGCTGCAGGACTCCATCGCCCAGGCGATCCAGCGCCTCGGCAACCCCAACGTCCGCGCCGTCGCCTGATCGGCCACTGAGGAGCCTGCCCCATGGAACGGATCATCTACGGCTCGAACTGGTGGATGGGAACGCTGAACCTCCGCCTGATGGTGGCCGCCGGCAAGCTGCCGGACCTGAAGCGGACGATGGAGAAACTGCCGACCTCCGGCAGCTGGTACAACTTGAGCCTTCCCTACGAGATCGAAGAACTTCAGGCCGAGTTCGACCTGAACGGCCCGGACGAGCGCATCCGCTCGCGCTTCGGCCGCGAGCCCGGCGACTGGACCACGCTCTACTACTACGAGCGCATCCGCGACTGTAAGGCCGGCAAGAACCTCGGCCGGGCTGTCGTTCTGAGGGGGCTGATCAACGACATCACGCCGCAGCGGACGCGACAACTGCGCGGCGAGGACACCACGAAGGTGATGATGTCGTCGATCGTCCTCTACCACGACCAGCAGGACGGGCGGACCGTCCACAAGTTCGACTTCTTCAACAACCAGCTCGTGATCGACGGGATCGACTACTCCGCCGAACACAACCAGATCATCGCCGCCTGACCCCGGCGGCGAGACCCGTTCGACGCGCCCGCGCCCAACCCAGGAACCGCCCATGACCGCCGATCGCCCGCCCGCCGGTCCCCAGGCCGCCGCCCAGACCGACCGCCTCCTGCCGGACGACGGCCGGCCGATCTCGCCGCTCGGCAGCGATTTCGAACTGCCTCCCGACGACATGGTCGAGCAGCTCGACAACCAGGCGCCGGCCAAGGCCCCAGCACTGGCGGCGAAGCCTGCGGCCGCGCTCGACTTCGTGGATGCCGCGGTGCGCGTCTATCCTCTGGCGCGGCCCTTCCGGCATGAGGGACGGATCGTCGAGGCGATCACGCTGCGGCGGCTGACGGTCAGCGAGATCGGGCGCCTGCGCGACGTGCTCGGCGAGGGGCTCGACCGCTACGACCTCTATGGGCTGATGGCCGGGCTGCCGGCCGAGGTGATGCGTGGGCTCGACGCTGACGATCTGCCGGTCGTGGAGGCGGCCTACGATTTTTTGCCCCGCTTCATGAAGGACGGCGACTAGAGGCCGATCTCAGCCGCTGGCGCGGCTATGCGGCCCGGGTCGCCGCGACGCTGGCAACGCCGATCGGTCAAGTGCTCGCGCTGGAATGGACCGAGATGCTGCGCTGGTACGCCGAGGCGGCCTCGATCGACGCTGAGACCTGGGGCGT
>NZ_JAHHZF010000030.1 GCF_018729455.1 Prosthecodimorpha staleyi
GCGCATGAGCACGCCATCGGCGAGCGGGTCCTGATCCTCGGGGATGTCGGCGCCGCGCGGCAGGTCGCCCGGCAGCGGCGCGACGGGGTCGCGTGGTAGGACCGGGGCCGTCGAGCGGTCGGCCGGGACCGCATCGGTCATGATCCGCCCCCGGCCGGCTTGGCCGGCCCGGCACCTTCGGCCGGCTTTGCGGGCCGGATGCCGAGGAAGTCCCGCCGCAGCTGGGCGATGGCGGCCTTGGACAACCCCGCTTCAACCGCCGCCTTCTCGACGGCATCGACGGCCTTCTTGGCCATCTCGTTCGCCATGGCTTCGGCCTGCCGCTTCGCCTCTTCCTGCAGTTTCAGGCGCCGCTCGACCGATTGCTTCTTGGCCACGTCTGCGGAGCGCAGAGCGTCGCCGGCGAACTTGAGGTCCTTCAGCGAGGTGCCGCCTTCGCCGGCTTCGCGCAGCTGCTCCTCGATTGCCGACTTGATCAGGTCGGCAATGACGATCGTCGTCTTGTCGCTGTCTGCCGGATCGAGCCTGTCGACCAGGATGCGCGAAATCTCCCGGGTCCGTTCGACCCGGCGCATGGTTTCTGCCAGCGTGACGGAATAGCGATTGAAGGACGATGTCGAGATCGGCTTGAACTCGTCGTCTCCGATTTCCTCGGCACGCGCCTTCAAGCGGTCATTGAACTCGGCGCAAATCTCGTTCTGCTGGGTATCCCGCTGGCGCAGTTGCCCGGCGGCCCACATGACGATGTCGTCGTAGTCCGAGCCGAGCAGGTCGATCCTGGATAGGCGGCCGCGGCCCTTCGCCATGTCGGCACTCCCCTCAGATGATGGGCTCGGACGGCTGATCGACGCCGCCGATCCGGACCTTCAAGGCGAGGTGGTCGCGCCCTTTCTGACTGATCCGGGCGATCAGCACGCTGCCGGCTTCGATGATCGAGACCGCGCCAAGATCCGCGAGCTTGCGATACTCCTCGCCGATCCAGTCGAGCGACCGATTGATGCCGAAGGTCTCCAGCTTCGCGCTCATCAGCTTCGCGCTCAGAGCCCCGTCGATCTCCTCGGCCAGGCCGCGCAGGATGATCAGCCGAGCTTCGCGCTGATATCGCTCGGCAAAGGAGGACGCCACGCTCATCAGTTCTTCTCCATGAGGATTTCCTGCATGCGGGTGGCGATCGACGCCACCGGCTTCAGGCGTTCGTCCATGGTCTCCAGCCGACCCTCCAGGCGGACGATCGCCATCTCCATGCGGTGCGCGGTCTCGTTGTCGGGCAGGTGTTCCATGTCGCGTTCGAGCCGCGTCACACGGTCGGCCAGCGCGCCAGCCTGATCGTTCGCCTCGGCGGCGGCTTCCGCGACCGCCTTGATGCGCTCCTCCCAGCCCTTCCGGCTGGAGCCGAGCACCGAGATGACGACGGCCAGCGCGGCAATGGCGAGCGAACCGATCTGGGCGAGCGAGCCGATCTCCATCACTCGGCGGCTCCCGTCGCGGTCGCGGCAATGCCGTCTCCCGGGGGCTCCGCCGTGCACCAGGGCTTGGCCTTGGCGTAACTCTTGTCGGCGCGCGGGTCGTAGCGGACGGCATGGCCACCGGCGATCATCACGGCGCCATAGTCCTGCCAGCCGCCGGAGATCACCTCCAGGCGGGCGACGAAGCGGCCGTTATAGGCGTCCGGGCCGATCTCGCGGGCCCGCACGGCCGCACCGTGGCCGAGCAGGCGATCGGCCTCGGCCTTCGCCTCCTGGCCGAGGCGCAGCTCGTCCGGACATTGCGCGCAGGACTGGGACGTGCCGCGCCCGGGCTTGAAGCCCGTTCGGCACAGATGCACCTCGGGGCTGTCGATGCCGCGCACGCGGATCAGGGCGACCGATCCCGGGCACGGCCCGCGCCCGCACGGACCGGACAGGAACTTCACCTCGACGGTGTCGCCGTCGAGGACGCGCAGCACCTCGACCGGATGCGGTCCGGGCCAAGGCGCGCCGGCGGCCCGGGCTGGACCAAGGCTCGCCAGGGCGACCAGAAAGCCCGTAACCCCGATCGCCATCGCACCGGCCCCGCCCAGCACGCAGGCCAGGCCCCAAAAGATTATCGATCCGATTTGCCCCAGGCGCATAGGCGCACCCCCACCGCGTTGTGTTCCTTCACCTGCGCGATCGTCGCGTCGGTGTCCTGATCCGCCTATCGGATCGGTTCGGCCACGTCGCAGAAGGCGGCGCGGCCGAGCTTGTCGGCCCCAGCGGGGCTATCGACGACGGCCGGAGGATCAGTCCCGCCGCCGGAAGCCGTCATCGTCGCGCAGCCGATCAGGACCACCGCGGTCCAGATCAGCGCGCATGTCTTGGCGAGCGCTTCGAGCCGCCGCCACATCGTCGAGAGACCGGTTGAGTGCATCCGCCACCACCTTCGCGGCCGCCCCATCTGCGGCCTCGGACCGCGCCCGCCAGTCGGCGAGCGACTGGGCGAGCCGGACCAGGCCGAGGATCAGGGCGAGCCAGTTCATGGGCGGGTCAGCCGATCTTGCGGTTGGCGACGACGCGGCCGTAAATCGCGTAGCCGGCACCGGCGACGGCGATCAGGCGGTCGATCTGGTCGACCAGCGTGATCTGGTCGGCCGCCGATACGGTGAAGCCGGCCAGGCCGGCGACCGAGGCGGCGACCGCGACCGCCGCACCCCAGAAGGTCTTCGAGGTCACGAGGGATTTGGTGGTGTTGAGATCCATGGGTCAGGCCTCCGATTTCGAGACGGACCGCCCGTCGTCGGCGACGACCGGCGCTTCGGGGAGCGCTCCGCCCGGCGGCGCGCGGAAACCGAGCACGCGCCCGCCGCGGACGGTCGGGACGTTGTCGAACCAGGCGAGCGTGATGGCGTTGGATTGGTTGCCGCCGGCGACCAGCAACCGCTTCGCGCCCGACGTGACGGCAGCGACGAGGCCGACATGGCCGCCGCCCTGGCGCGAGAGCACCACCACGGCACCGCGCCGCGGCCCGACCAGGGGCGAGCCCCAATCGGCCCAGGCGCGCGCGGAGAGCGGGTTGGGCAGGACGGGCGTCAGGCCCGATCTCACGGCGGCATCGGCGACGGCCAAGCCACACCACGGGATGTCGTCGTCCTCGTAGAAGCCGCCGACCCAGTCGAGCTTCGGATGGCTGCCGGCGACCCGACGCGCCATCTGCATGATCACGGGGTTGGAGCCCTTGCCCTCGACCTCGTGCAGGCCGAGCTGGGCGAGCATGGCCGCCAGCATGGGCGGCGCGCCGGCCGCGAGGGCCGAGACGATGGACGGATGCATGGGGGGCTCCCGGATCGGAGGGCGCGTCGGAATGATCACGACGCTAGCCGCCGGCGATCCCGGAAGCAGGGCTGACTGGTGTCAGTGTCCTGTTTTTAGATTGAATAGACGGGAGGTAAAACTAACCGGTTCCTGCGGAAAATGCCGATAGTCTTCATTTTAGATCGATAGATTTGCGTTTCAAAAAGTAAAAACACGTAATTTTAATGATCTAAACAATACGAAAACCGCCGTTACAATACCACTCTGAACTGGAAAGTGCATCATATAGGGATGCCTGCCAAGAATTGGAGACATATCGTCGGCGAGATCGGGCTTGCATTGACAAATGCGTAGCAACAGACAGCGCACCTGAATTGTTAAATATTTCCTCAATGTTGTATTCAATAGATGCTATCTCATCTGCGGCAGCATACGAATATATTCTATCAAGTTTTAAAAGACTGAATTGGAACTCAACCCTCCGAAATGTTATAGAATCTTCGAAGGCGCTTCGTTTTACAGTATATATTGCGACGGGAGGAGTTGTTTCAACAATTGTTGATTCCAACCAAATTGTATCTTCAATAGTATCAAAATACGGATGAATAAATGTTTCATCTTTGCTGCGTGGAAAGTACCGAAATTTGTTGAAATTGCAGCGATGACAGCAGCCAATCAAGTTTTTTGGATGAACAGAATGTATAGGATAGTGCTCCTTCGGCAGGAAATGGTCAATTGTTTCTACTGTTCCAGAATTGCAGTACGGACATTTGCTGTTTCTTGGTAATAATTTTATAGAATCGTATATTTCTCGTGTGGACGCATTCTTTCGAGCCAATCGATTGGTGTAATTATCTTGCAACATTGTCCCTGTAATATTACCTATATATGGCAAGCGTTCTAAAAGATAAAGATCCCCCTCTGTTGCCTTCTGTTCATATGTATTGCATTGATCAACAACCCGCTCTCGTACTTCTAACATTGCGGCACGATCCGCAGGATTTCTGATTATGCTGGCACAACGCGAAAATGTTTCGCCAGAATCATGGCTAGGAGGCGCAACCCTTAGCATTATTTGCCGCTCCCCTTTAATTTCTGAACCATCATCGCTCGAATGAGTGCCTGGCCTTGCGAGCCAACTGCGTAGTCAAATTTTTCCATGACCTCCTCAAAGCTATTACTATTCTCCACCACATCACTGATCATTTTGTGAAATCCAGACCTATCCACCTCAAGGCCGAACACCTCGCGGGTGAGTGTACTCACGCTCTCCGCAAATGTTTCGATTTCAGGTCTCTCCGCCTTTGAAAGCAATCCAGAACGTATAATCTTCCAAACACAAGATCTGGGTACCTCTTGCACTACCACCGGGGAATGTGTTGCAATTATTGCAACACCATTTCGATTTATTAGTAGATCAGATAATGCACGCAAGAAGGCCGCGAGCAGGGGTGGGGGCAAATGAGCTTCCGGCTCATCGATAAGCACCAGCGTCCGTTCTTCGACAGTCTGAATTAATCGAGTTATGGCAAGTAAAACAATTTTGTGGCCCGAGCTCAGGTTGCGATAAATTTCCTTTGCGCGTCGCTTCATGTCCTCAATATCTTTTGTATTAAACAAATCTGAAATGCCAATATCACTGAATAAATTGTCGGTTTCGAGCGTCGCAAGCGCATGTTCCCACCGCTTACCTCTTAGTCCAAATATACAATTCGCGGCGCTTTCTGCGAACTCGTTTGCTAATTGAGAGTCCCTGTTTATATTAAATATATAATCAGAATCCCTCGTTCTTTGAATCGGAACGTCAATCGATGGTAGGCCAATATTTTCATAGCGAATTTTTGCACTCCGCCCCTCCTTAATATTGTCAATCACCCAGTTTTCGTCAAATGCACTGAAAGAGACGCTTACAAGATTTGCGAAATCAGCCCCTATATCGAATGGCCATACTGCTGCAGACCCTGCAGTAAATAGCCCATCGCGCTCGACTGTGGTTGCTGTATCGACCAAAGATCTTGACATACACTTCAAAATTCGCGTCTTTCCAACGCCATTCCGTCCAATAATAACATGAATATTGGATGGAGGATATGTATAAGGAGATACAGAAAATTCCAACTCCAATGCGTTTCTATTTAACCCCGAAGCCATCGTTGTAGAGCCATGCGGGGCTTTGAACTTAAACGCAAATGATGTCCGATCGGCTTCACCTTTAAGTATTTTTGGAAACTGAATAAGTATCTTCCGCTGATCCTGATCACGCAGTAAGGACCGCGTCATCACTTCCTCTTTTTCTGCTAGTTTATATATATCATTACTATGTATAACATCACGCAACGCGGTCAATATTTCATCTTTTTCATAGTTATTTAGCATCACAAGTGAATTATAATAGTCTATATCTTGTCCAAGCGAGAAAAACCTCTCAGGAAGTTTAGAAAAATTTCTAGGAATATTAGGTCTACTTTGGTTTTCATGCCAATTAAACTCGCCAATTTTCACTTGCCCTATTTCAAATTTCCTTCCCCAATAGTCAAAAACAATGAGAAAATAGAGAGTTTTGTATATAAACCAATCATTCCAATTGTCTTCGCATAGATAGGCGACGTTACTGGCGTTCAAGGGAACCATTTTACTATCATTAACTACAATGAAATCCATTTTTGCCTCAATATTCGTAGGTCATGGCACGTTTCATGTGTTGCAGCCTGATGTATATTAGACCGTATGCCAGCAAACATTATGTATATCGATCGCTGTCATTTTGCCATTGGAATTAGATACCGTTTCTGTTCAGCAGATAACAAGCACGAATCGTCTACAAATGTATCAGAACAAGTTGCCCTGGGCGTCATCGGTGCCGCCCTTCATACGCCGACGCATACGCCAGCCGGTGCGCTCGGTGACACCGGCTTGGCGGGCTGCCTCGCGCACCCCGGCCCCGGTCTCGACCGCGCGGGCGAAGGCTTTTGCCGTCGTCCGCCGCACCTGGCCATAGGCGCCCGTCCCGGCGATCGGCATCATCACCTCAGTATGTCCAGCGCGGCCGCCGCCGGAGCCGACCGCGAAGCGGGCGATGATCGCCCGGGCGGCGGTCTCGCCGAGCAGCTCCTCCAGCCAATTGCCCGGGACATAGTGACCCGGAATGCGCACCCGCTGCCCGCCGCGCGCCTGGGCGAGCGTCAGGGCCGCCTCGGCCCCCGCAGCTTCAGCAATTTCAGCGAGCACGCCCGGTAGCGTCATCCCCGCCTCGCGATCATGGCCTTGAGGGCTTCCGACACGCTGTTCGCCTGCACCGGGGTCAGGAACTCCGGCGCGGCCTTGCCGGTCTGACGCGCCGTGAAGGCTCTCAGAGCTTCCTTCGAAGCGTTCTCGACGGCGCCGACGCGGCCGGCCTCATTCCACAGCGCATAGATTTTCCGGACATAGGGTCGATCCGAAAAGGCGTTCGGTTTCGCCTTCGGTGTCCAGCCGAGGCGCTTGAATTCGCCAAGCACCCGGTCGAGGTCCTCAGTGGAGCAGTCGCGCGAACTGTCCTTGCCGGTCAGCCGCACCAGGATCGCCCGATAGTCCTCGTCGGTCAGGGCGAGCTGCTTCTTGGCGATGTGGACCATCGCGAGCTGTTGCTTGGTCGTGGTCATGCGGCCTCCAGGGCGAGGAGCGTTCGGGTGAGGTCCCGGATCCGTCTGCGGATCCGCTCCTGGCGCGAGGAGCGGACACGGGGGCGGACCTGGGCGAGCAG
>NZ_JAHHZF010000031.1 GCF_018729455.1 Prosthecodimorpha staleyi
GCGCATGAGCACGCCATCGGCGAGCGGGTCCTGATCCTCGGGGATGTCGGCGCCGCGCGGCAGGTCGCCCGGCAGCGCCGCGACCGGATCGCGTGGAAGCACCGGAGCCGTCGAGCGGTCGGCCGGGACCGCATCGGTCATGATCCGCCCCCGGCACTTTCGGCCGGCTTCGCGGGCCGGATGCCCAGGAAGTCGCGTCGCAGCTGGGCGATGGCGGCCGCCGACAGGCCGGCTTCGGTCGCCGCCTTCTCGACCGCGTCGGCGGCGCGTTTGGCGAGTTGGGCCGCCATGGCTTCGGCTTGGCGCTGGGCCTCGGCCTCCAGCCTGGCGCGCCGTTCGGAGGAGTGCTTCTGCGCCGTGACCGCCGACTTCAGGGCATCGCCGGCGAACTTCAGATCCATCATGCCCATGCCGGCGTCGCCGGCCTCGCCGATCGCCTCGAAGACGGCGGTCTTGATGGCCTCGGCGAGCGCGATTGTTACGGTGTCGGTGTCGCCGGGCTGCAGGCGGTCGGTCAGGACGCGCGAGATCTCGCGGGTGTGCTCCAGCCGGCGGGCAATGCCGGCGAGCCGCATGGCGTAGCGGTTGAAGGCCGACTTCGAGACCGGCTCGAAATCGTCGTCGCCGATCTCTTCGGCGCGCGCCTGGAGCCGCTTGTTGAACTCGCCGAGGATGTCGATCTGCAGCTGGTTGCGCGCGCGCAGCTCGCCGGCGGCCCAAAGGACGACATCGTCGTAATCCTCGCCGAGCAGCTCGATCGAGGACAGCCGGCCGCGCCCGGTGCTCATTCTTGCTCCTGCTCAGGTGACCGGTTCGGTCGGCTGGTCGACGCCGCCAATCCGAACCTTGAGCGCCAGGTGGTCGCGACCCTTCGGCGTGATGCGCGCAATTACGACGCTTCCCGCCTCGGTCACCGTGACGGCGCCAAGATCCGCGAGCTTGCGATACTCCTCGCCGATCCAGTCGAGCGACCGGTTAATGCCGAAGGTCTCCAGCTTCGCGCTCATCAGCTTCGCGCTCAGAGCCCCGTCGATCTCCTCGGCCAGGCCGCGCAGGATGATCAGCCGAGCTTCGCGCTGATATCGCTCGGCAAAGGAGGACGCCACGCTCATCAGTTCTTCTCCATGAGGATTTCCTGCATGCGGGTGGCGATCGACGCCACCGGCTTCAGGCGCTCGTCCATGGTCTCCAGCCGACCCTCCAGGCGGACGATCGCCATCTCCATGCGGTGCGCGGTCTCGTTGTCGGGCAGGTGTTCCATGTCGCGTTCAAGCCGCGTCACGCGGTCGGCCAGCGCGCCGGCCTGATCGGTCGCCTCGGCGGCGGCCTCCGCAACCACCTTGATGCGCTCCTCCCAGCCCTTCCGACTGGAACCGAGGACCGAGATGACGACGGCCAGCGTGGCGATGGCGAGCGAACCGATCTGGGCGAGCGAGCCGATCTCCATCACTCGGCGGCTCCCGTCGCGGGCGCGGCGTTGTCGTGGTCCGCCCGCTCGGGGGCCGGCCCGTCGGCCTCGCCGGCCGGCTGGTCGCGCGAGCACCACGGCTTGAGCTTGCGGAAGCTGCGATCCGCCTCGGGCTCGTAGCGGACCGCCAGGCCGGCCTGCAGCATGGTGACGGAATAGTCGGTCCAGCCGCCATGGGTAAATTCGAGGCGGGCGACGAAGCGGCCCTGGTACGCGTCGGGTCCGATCTCTCGGGCACGGACGGCGACCGAGCCTTTGAGCAGCCGCTCGGCCTCGGCCTTCGCCTCCCGGCCGGCCTTCAGCTCCTCGGGACACTGCGCACAGCTCTGCCGCGCCGCCCCTCGGCACTCGTGCACCTCGGGCGTGTCGATGCCGCGCAGGCGGACCAGCGAAATGGTGCCGGCGCAGGGACCGCGGCCGCAGGGACCCGTGATCCACAGCACCTCGACCGTGTCGCCGTCGAGCACGCGCGTGACCTGCACCTGGTGCGGCCCCGGCCAGCGGATGCCGGCCGCCTCGGCGGGGCTGTTCACCGCCATGGCGAGCAGGAACCCGTTTGCCGCGACCGCCGCCACACCGGCTCCACCCAGCACGCAGGCCAGGCCCCAGAAGATCATCGATCCGATTTGCCCCAGCCGCATAGCCTGGTCCCCACCGCGTTGTGTTCCTTGGCCTGGCGGATCGTCCCGTCCGTATCGAGGGCCGACCAGGCGATCGGTTCGGCCACGTCGCAGAAGGCGGCGCGGCCGAGCTTGTCGGTACCGGCCGGCAGATCAGTCCCGCCGCCGGAAGCCGTCATCGTCGCGCAACCGATCAGGACCACCGCGGTCCAGATCAGCGCGCATATCTTGGCGAGCGCTTCGAGCTGCCGCCACCTCGTCGAGAGACCGGTTGAGCGCATCCGCCACCACCTTCGCGGTCGCCCCGTCCGCAGCCTCGGTCCGCGCCCGCCAGTCGGCGAGCGACTGGGCGAGCCGGACCAGGCCGAGGATCAGGGCGAGCCAGTTCATGGGCGGGTCAGCCGATCTTGCGGGACGCTCGGAGGCGGCCCCAGATCGTGATGCCGGTGCCGACGAGCGTGACGGCCGCGCAGGCGAAGGCGGTCACCTGATCGACGACCAGCGCCTGGGTCGCCGGATCGACCTGGATTCCGAGCAGCGCGCCGGCGACGATGGAGACCAGCTGCATCACCTGGCCGATGATGGTGCGGGACGCCCACCAGGGCTTGGTATCGATCGGATCCATGGAACACTCCTTCGAGGGATGACTCGGCTCGATGCCGAGGATTTGGCGGCGCATCTCGGCAGCGTCCTCGGTCGAAAGGCCGCGATCGGGCTCCGGGCTCATGCTTCGGACCGGGACACCGGCCGCCCGTCGTCGGCGACGACCGGGGCTTCGGGAAGCGCGCCGCCCGGCGGGGCGCGGAAACCGAGCACGCGCCCGCCGCGGACGGTGGGGATGTTGTCGAACCAGGCGAGCGTGATGGCGTTGGACTGGTTGCCGCCGGCGACCAGGAGCCGCTTCGCTCCCGGCGTGATCGCCGCGATGATGCCGACATGGCCGCCGCCCTGGCGGCTGAACACCACCACGGCGCCGCGGCGAGGCCCGACCAGGGGCGAGCCCCAATCGGCCCAGGCGCGCGCCGAGAGCGGGTTCGGCAGGACAGGCGTCAGGCCGGCGCGGCACGCCGCATCGGCGACGGCCAGGCCGCACCACGGGATGTCGTCGTCCTCGTAGAAGCCGCCGACCCAGTCGAGCTTCGGATGGCTGCCGGCGACCCGGCGCGCCATCTGCATGATCACGGGGTTGGAGCCCTTGCCCTCGACCTCGTGCAGGCCGAGCTGGGCGAGCATGGCCGCCAGCATGGGCGGCGCGCCGGCCGCGAGGGCCGAAACGATGGACGGGTGCATGGGGGGCTCCAGGATCGGAAGGCGCGTCGGAATGATCACGACGCTAGCCGCCGGCGATCCCGGAAGCAGGGCTGACGGCCGTCAGCCGTCGCCTTGTCTTGAAGTCTGCGATTTGGGAGACGGCTCATTCCTGCCGGATTTTCCGGCGGATGCAAGCGACCCGGGCGCTCAGAACAGCGAGCCCTGCGCGTCATCCGGGCCGCCCTTCATGCGCCGGCGCATGCGCCAGCCGGTGCGCTCGGTGACGCCGGCCTGGCGGGCCGCCTCGCGCACCCCGGACCCGGTCTCGACCGCGCGGGCGAAGGTCTGCGCCGTCGCCCGGCGCACCTGGCCATAGGCACCCGTCCCGGCGATCGGCACCATCACCTCGGTATGGCCGGCTCGGCCGCCGCCGGAGCCGACTGCGAAGCGGGCGATGATCGCCCGGGCGGCGGTCTCGCCGAGCAGCTCCTCCAGCCAATTGCCCGGAACATAGTGACCGGGAATGCGCACCCGCTGCCCACCGCGCGCCTGGGCGAGCGTCAGGGCCGCCTCGACCCCCGCCACCTCGGCAATTTCGGCGAGCACGCCAGGCAGCGTCATCCCCGCCTCCGAGGCTTCACGGTCACGACATATCCGTTGTGGACCGCGAGGCGGCAGGTTGCGGCGACGACGATGCGATCGGCCGGCAGGCCGGCCCGATCGGCGGCCGCGCAGGCCTCGCCCACCAGCCCGGCGATCTCAACCCGGACAGCCTCGATGTCGTGGCCGTGCACCCGCTCCAGGTAGCGCAGCACCGCGTGGTCCGTGACGATGATCATCGGGCGGCCTCCGAGCAGCGGTGGGGATGCGGCGCCCAGAGATCCATGCCGGCATGCCGTTCGACGCCGAACAGCTCGCAGCCGGGGATGCCGGGCAGCATTTTGGCCAGGCGAGCGTAGAACTCGTCGGGCTTGCGGCTGTGCTCGCGACGCGGCGCTTGGAAGGAATCGAGCGTCGAGCGCGACGACCAGCGCGGTCGGCCGCGGGTGGCGATCAGATAGGGCTCGAACGAGTTCCGGTGGATGTAGCCCATGCCCATGGCCGGGCGGCCGGACCGCGTGAGCTTCTGCCAGATGCCGAGCGTCTTCGGCTCGAAGCCCCAGGCGCGGGCGACCACATGGGCGGCCTCGGTCTGAATCGCGCGGAACCAGAGGAACAGGGCGCAATCCTCCGCGGCCAAGATCTCGACCGGAAGAGCGGCGATCGTCTCGATCGAGAGCGTCGGATAGTGCCGCTCGGGCGTCCGGCCATGACCAGTCTCCGCGCCCCAGACCTCGGTCGGCCAGGGCGGATCGGCGACGATCGCCCCATAGCCGAAGGGGCGGAGCGGACCCCAGGGCCACGCGGTCATTTCCGACTCCCAGCCAAGGCCTTGCGCAGCTTTGCGCCCAGGACGGGTGCGACGCGGTCGAGTTCGGCCTCGGTCAGGCTGTCGAGGGTGGCGACCAGGCGCGGATTGCCGCGGGCGACTGCGCTGCAATAGGAGCAGAGGTCGGCCTCGGGCGTGACCAGGGTCGACGCACCGGCGGCGAGAAGGCGCGCCCATTGCGCACGCAGTACGGCACGCTTCAGATCGACAGCCGACGCCTTGGGGCTCGGCCAGGCGAAGCCGGCCTCGCGGGCGATCCAGCTCTTCAGCGCCTCGATCACGCGGCGCGCCTCGGCCGGGTCGTTGAGCCAGTTTGGGCTCGACAGACCCGTCTGCCGCTCGACGAACGCGGCCAGCGCGGTATCGCGCCGGTCGTCCACCACGCCGAGATTGTGGGCCGTGATCCAGAGGGCGCGCAGCTTGCCCGCAAAGGGGCCGGACAGCGCGAGCGCGCCTTCGGCCGGCCGTTGACGGGGCTTCGAACGACCTTCGTCGGGCCGCCCGGCCGGCGGCGGCGCTTCACCGGCAAGCACCTGCAGGCGATCGATCACCCGGATGGCGGACTGGACGGTCAAGCCCTTCGCCGAACGCACACCAGCGACCTGGTCGAGCACGTCACGATAGCTGTCGTCATCCAGCCGGGCGGATTTCTTGAGGGCGTGAATCTTGCCGATCTGTCGTGCGGTCGCGGTCATGCTGCCTCCAGGGCGAGGAGCGTCCGGGTGAGGTCCCGGATCCGTCTGCGGATCCGCTCCTGGCGCGAGGAGCGGACACGGGGGCGGACCTGGGCGAGCAG
>NZ_JAHHZF010000032.1 GCF_018729455.1 Prosthecodimorpha staleyi
ACGACTGCCTCCTCTCGAAGGCAACCTTGAATCACGGGAGGTCGAAGAACGGAATCCTATTTGTCAACAGGTCCTAGCCGTCCACGTTTCAGTGATTATCCAGTACTCTCTTTTTTCAATGGTGCGGCGCAGGTACCCCAGTTTAACGGTAGAGACAGAAAGTATCGCGATTACCGCACGCGCATCACGGACTCCGTGAATAAGATTCGGAAAGCCAATTTCGCCGGCACAAACACGCTAGTCGAAGTGTGGCAGACTGGTGGCGTTGTGCTCTTTGTCATAGATACAAAAAGCGGAAGGATACTTTGGAGCGATGCATTGCTGCCAAACACAAGAGAAATCGCATTCCACGTCAACAGCGGGCTCGTGCTTTCACAGTGGAATAATTCTGAACAGTGCTATTTTGAAGCTTACGAATGGAAAAATGGAAGAATGCATTTAATTTTTGAAGAGGACGACGGTGAAGTAGCCGAGGACGTCGGCTGCAAAAACCTGTTCGACAAGACATATAAATAGAAGGCTGATAAAGAATGCTCTCGTCAGGCCGTTCTTGGCATTCATCATTGCTGCCAAACAACTAGGGAGAGGGGATTTGCGCGGAACGGACGAAAGAATGGGTGTCCTGTTCCGACGTTGACCTGGAGACACGGCTCCGGTCGGATTATGAATTACGTACGATCAGGGCTCTGGTCAACAAAGCCTCGGTTTGCTTAGAGCGGGATTTCGCGGCGCCGTGAACCGCCCCGGGTTTGCCGGAGGCTGATTTGCTCAAATCATGCCGCCATGGCTGGTGGGACCAGCATGGCATAGTAGCGTGCCTCTGCCTCGGCGGGCGGAATGTTGCCGATCGGGGCGAGAAGTCGTCGGGTGTTGAACCAGTCGACCCATTCGAGTGTAGCGAACTCGACGGCTTCGAACGACCGCCACGGCCCGCGCCGATGGATAACCTCGGTTTTGTAGAGGCCGTTGATCGTCTCGGCCAGCGCATTGCCGTAGGAATCGCCGACCGTGCCGACCGAGGGTTGGGAGTGTCAGGAATTTCGTGTGCGGGCGTGCGGTTGAACATTGCTTACGCCCTCGCGGCCTGGAATCGGTCCGCGAAGAGAATGGCGAATTGGCTCTTGGCCAAGGCCCATTCCCTCGACGGCATCTTCCACTCCTTCTCTGAGCGGTTCAAGACCAGGAACAAGAGCTTCATGGCGGCTTCATCGGTTGGGAAGTGGCCCCTGGCGCGGACTGCCCGGCGCAGTTTGGAATTCAGCGCCTCGATGGCATTCGTCGTATAGATGATCCGTCGTACGTCCTTCGGGAAGGGGAAGAAGGGGATGACTTCGGACCAGGCGCGCCGCCAGATCTGGCCGATGGCCGGGTATTTGCGGCCCCAGGGGCCGGCCTCGAAGGCCGTCAGCGTCGCCTCGGCCGCCGTGTCGTCGAGGGCGGCGTAGACCGCCTTCAACCCGCCCGCCAGCTCCTTGCGGTCCTTCCAGGAGGCAAAATCCAGCGAATTACGCATCAGATGGACGATGCAGGTCTGCACCGTCGTTTCCGGGAAGACGGCGTTGATCGCGTCGGGAAAACCTTTCAGGCCGTCGACGACGGCGATCAGGATGTCCTCGACGCCGCGGTTCTTCAGGTCGTTCATGACGCGCAGCCAGAATTTCGCCCCTTCGTTGGTCTCGATCCACAGTCCGAGAATTTCCTTGGTCCCATCGCCGCGAACGCCGAGCGCGACGTGCACCGCTTTGTTCCGAACATGGCCTTCGTCGCGGATCTTCACGCGAAGAGCATCAAAGAAGACAATGGGATAAACGGATTCCAACGGGCGGATCTGCCAGGCCGCGATCTCATCCAGCACCGCATCCGTCACCGCCGAGATCAGATCGGGCGATACCTCGATGCCGTAGAGCTCCTGGACATGGCCGACGATCTCGCGGGTACTCATGCCGCGCGCGTACATCGACACGATCTTGTCGTCGAAGCCCGGAAATCGCCGCTGATACTTGGCCAGAAGCTGGGGGTCGAAGCTTGATTGGCGATCGCGCGGGATGGACAACTCGACCGAGCCGCTGTCGGTCAGCACCGTCTTCTTGCCGTAGCCGTTACGGCTGTTGCCGGAACCGGCCTCGCCGGCCAGATTGTGGTCTATCTCGGCATTCAACGCCCGCTCGGCCAGCGCCTTCTTCAGCTGATCCAGCAAGCCATTGCTGTCGAACGCCGATTTGGCGTCGGCGCCCGCCAGCAACTGGTCCAATATCACGTCCGGGATGACAGGCTCTTTCCGTCGTGCCATAGGGTCTCTCCATCGATCGCACTATGCACGCCCGCACACGAAATTCCTGACACTCCCCCGAGGGTTCGATCTTTTCATCGCAATATCCTCCATGGTGTTGCGACGACCGCTTGAATCCGCCTTGGCTGCCCCGATCGCTGTGGTGGACCAAGCCGCCGCCCTTCATCGGTCGTCGGGCATGCAGCGCCTGTTCGAGCGCGTCTAGGACGAAGGAAGCATGAGCTGTCCGGCTCACCCGCCAGCCAACGATCCGACGGGCAAACGCATCGATCACGAACGCCAGATAGACGAAGCCGGTCCATGTCGAGACGTAGGTAAAGTTCGACAGCCGCAGCATATTCGGCCTCGGAGCGTAGAATTGTGTCACTGCCGGATCAATTCTCCCCAGAAGTGCCGTTTGAATCTTCCCCAGTTTGAGGGTCCGCGCCGGTCTTCCGGGGCGCGCCCCCGAAGACCGGCGGCGCGCGTTCGCCGATGGTCCTCGCGATGGTCGCGGGGAGGCGTCGGTGATCAAGCTCGGGGAGCACATGATGATCCTGGATCTTTACCGGCAAGGCCTTTCGGTGTCGGCGACCGCCCGGCAGACGGGCATCGACCGCAAGACCGTTCGCAAGTACATCGAGCGAGGCTTGGAGGCGCCCGCCTACGGGCCGCGCTCACCGCGGGCCACCGTGCTCGATCCCTTCGCCGCCTACCTGCGTGAACGGGTCGCCGTCTATCCGGGTCTGACCGGTCGACGCTTCTTCTGCGAGCTGAAGGAGCGCGGCTACGCAGGCGGCTACACCGCCGTCACCGATTTCCTGCGCGATGTCCGGCCTCCAGCCCCCGCCGGCTACGAGGTCCGCTTCGAGACGGCGCCCGGCGAGCAGGCGCAGGTCGACTTCGCGCAGTTCCATGTCGTCTTCGAGGACGAACCCGATACGCCCCGGGTCGTCTGGCTCTTCTCCATGGTGCTCGGCTACAGCCGCCTGATCTGGGCCCGCTTCTTCCTGCGCCAGGACCTGCCGACGGTCCTGCGCTGCCACGTCGCCGCCTTCGCGGCGATCGGCGGCGTGCCAAAGGAGATCCTTTATGACCGCATGAAGACCGCGGTTACCGGCGCGGGCGACGCCGACGGCATCGTCTACAACCGAAGCCTCGTCGACCTCGCCCGCCACTACGGCTTCCATCCCAGAGCCTGCCGACCCTACCGGGCCAAGACCAAGGGCAAGGTCGAGCGACCGTTCCGCTTCATCCGCGAGGACTACCGACTTCGCCAGCACGCCGAACTCATGCCCGAGCATCTCCGCTCCAAGGCCACCATCGCACCCCCTGCAATCCACACCCTGCCGCGCCGCCGAGGACGGCCACCGAAAAATCCCCAACTCTCCCTCGCCATCTGACCGGCCGAACTGGGGAATTTTACTTCGGCGCTTCTGGGGATTTTTCAGGCGGCGTTGACAGAATTGCCGGTTGACGTGGTCGAGCGGACAAGGTGCCGCCTTGTCGCGCACGGTGGTCCTGATGGGCTTGCCACGGACCGCGCCGGCCAAGCCCTGGCGCCGCATCAACCGTTCCACCGTGCACCGAGCAACCTCGATCCCCTCCCGGTTCAGCTGCCGCCAGACCTTGCGGGCGCCGTAGACCTGGAAGTTCGCCCGGAACACACGGGTGATCTCAGGCTCGAGGCCGGTATCTCGCCGCGCGCGAGCGGCCCGTCGGCTCGGATCGGCCCGCTCGGCCGCGCGGGCGAAGTACGTGGACGGGGCGATCGGCAGCACCCTGCAGATCGGCTCGCCCCCGTGGTCAGCCCGGTGATCGTCGATGAACGCGATCATGTCTTCGACCGGCGGTCGAGCTCCGCCGCGGCAAAATACGCGCTCGCCTTGCGCAGGATCTCGTTGGTCTGCCGCTGTTCTCGGTTCTCACGTTCAAGGGCCTTCAGCCTCTCGGCGACATCCGTCGGCACGCCGGCACGCTTGCCGCTGTCGACCTCCGCCTTTTTCTCCCAGTCGAGCAGGGTATGCGGCGAACAGCCGATCTTCGTGGCGACGGACTGCACCGCCGTCCAGCGCGAGGCGTACTCGCCTTCGTGCTCCAACACCATCCGCACCGCCCGGGCACGGACCTCCGGAGAGAACTTGTTCGTCGTCTGGCTTGTCATGACTCCATCCTATTGAGGAGTTTGAGCCTCCGGCAAACCCGGGGCGGTTCAGAATGATCGCCCCTGGGCTTGCCTAAGATGGATCGATCGTAAATCAGCAATCAATATCGCCCGATGGAGCGGCGCCTTCGTCATTTTGAGCATTTGGGTCTTGACTATTGCGCAGTAGTTTTGGCATACAAATTTTGTATAGAGGAGATAAAAGTGAGAAGTTTTATCCTTGGTACCGCCTTTTTGGTCCTGATCCAGGATAATTCATATGCGGTTACTGAGTTCCGAGGACTCGTACTCGGAGCATCGAAGCAGCAGACCGAACAGACGCTTGAATCGTTAGGATATAGGCGTTCTTCTGGAAGTATTATAGAGTATACTTACCAAAAGGGAGGTGGTGAATTTATTTTTGCTTTTTACGAAAAAAATACTTTAATAAAACTTTGGTTAGATCCTAATTTTTTCGATCTATCTAGAATGAGCGCTCAAGAAGTGTCTCGACATATGTTTTCACATTACCGTATCCAGTACCAGTGCGAGCAGTGGACGCAAAAGGGGGAGCGTATGGTTTCCGGTACCACCCGGACTCATTACATTCCCATCAACATTCCGGCTATTGATTGCGTTGGGCAGAATTCCGATGCTCGGATACTAGTTCGAGAAATCCAAGGACAAGATGTCATCGTCATCATAGAGCGCTCTCGCATCGGGAATTTCTAAATTTTTGCTCTGGTCCTGACTGCGCGTGATCGATAGGCGCGACCTCGGAATGCCCTCGCCTATCTGATGATCGGTGTCCTCTGGCCGTTGGCGCTCAGGCCACTTATCGGCGCATCGCGGAATTCTATTTCCGTGATTTCTCAAAGGACTTCGACTGAGACGGGATCGCGTCGCACGCGCGTGAACCAAGCGCGCCTGCGTATGCGCGCTAAAGATAATCAGTCAATATTGACACTTGGAGAGTAAGCGTCGTCCTCACCCCACCTTGACGGCCGAGGGTCGGTACACCCAGGGCATCAGCTCGTCGAGGCGGTTGTTG
>NZ_JAHHZF010000033.1:0-1995 GCF_018729455.1 Prosthecodimorpha staleyi
GCCGCGTGGGCTGACGGATGTCAGCCTCGATCCGGGTCCGGCCCGGCGCCAGTGTCGCCCCATGACGACGCGCCCCGCAAGCCCCCTCTCGTGCCTCGCCGCTGAGACCCTGCCGGCCCTGTTCGCCTCCCTGGCGGCTGTGCCGGCCGGCCCTGCCGCGCCGTCGCGCGTCACCGTCTTCCCGCATGTCGGCCCGATCGAGACCCGCGACGGCCGCCGGTACCGGATCGACGCGGCCACGCTTGTGGCGCGCTTCAAGGCCGATGGCCTGAAGCTGCCGATCGACCTCAACCATGCCAGCGAGATCCGCGCGCCGAAGGGCGAGGCGGTCGACGTGATCGGCTGGGTCACGGGACTGGCGGCCGACGGCGCGCAGCTCGTCGCCGACGTCGAGTGGGTCGAGCCGGCCAAGGCGGCCGAGACGATCCGGCGCCACCCTTACGTCTCGCCGGCCTTCCTGCACACCGAGGCCGGCGAGGCGACCTGGCTCAAATCCGTCGCGCTCGTTCCGTCGCCCGCTCTCGCCGGCCAGGTCGCGCTTGCGCATGCCGGCACAACCCTTGAGGAGACCCGCCCCATGAAGTCCGTCCTGGCCCTTCTAGGCCTGCAGGAGACCGCGTCCGAGACCGCTGCGCTCGCCGCCGTCCAGGCCCTGCAGGCGAAGATCGTCGATCCGGCGACGGTGGTCGCCAAGGCCATGCATGACGAGACGCTGGCCAAGCTCTCGGCCGCCACGACCGAGCTGACCGCCATCAAGGCGGCGGCCGGCAAGGCCGAAGTCGAGGCGCTGCTCGAACAGGCGCTGAAGGACAAGAAGATCGTCCCGGCCCAGCGCGAACACTATGCCGCGCTCTGCGCCACCGCCGGCATCGCCTCGGTCAAGTCGCTGCTCGCCGCGTCGCCGGCGCTGCTGGGCGCAAGCGGGCTCGACGCGCACACGCCGAAGGACGGGAGCGATGTGAACCCGGTCGTGCTCGCCGCCAAGGGCCAGGCGCTGCAGTCCGAACTGGCCGCCAAGGGGCTCGTCGTCACGATCTCCGAGGCGATCGACCAGGTCCTGGCCGCCCGATCCTAGCCGCCTGGTCCTGACCGACCGGCCCGACATCGCGACACCAGGGAACGTCCCATGACCCCGATCCTGACCAAGTCCCACGCCTTCGCGGCCGCCGCGGCCGGCAATCTCTTCGCGATCGCGGCGACGGCCGGCGCGGCGCTCGCCGCCGGCGTCTCCGCCCCCATCATCGGCATCGTCGACAAGCTCGGCGTCGATGCCGCGACGATGGGCGATGTCCACCACCTCGGCGCCTACCAGGTGAAGGCCGGCGGCACGATCGCGGCCGGCGACCCGCTCACGTCCGACTCCAACGGCCAGGCCGTGAAAGCCGTGGTCACCAACTCCACCGTGGTCTGGGTCGGCGCGATCGCGCTCGAAGCCGGCGTGTCCGGCGACCTGGTCCGCTGCCTGATCGTCCAGACCACGCTCTCCAAGCCGTCGGCCTGATCCTTTCCATCAACCCGATCCGCCGCCGCGCGGCATGAGGTATTCCGATGAAGCGCCCCTTCGTCACCGACGCGACCCTGACGGCGATCGCGATCGGCTATCGCAACCAGGCCCAGACCCTGATCGCCGACCGCGTCCTGCCGCGGATGCCGGTCGACGAGGACTTCAAGTGGATGTTCTATCCGCTGGAAGAGGGCTTCAACGCGCCCGACGCGCGCATCGGCCGCCGCGGCCGGCCGAACCAGTTCGAGTTCACCGGCCAGGAAAGGACCGCCACGGTCGAGGAGTTCGGCTACGACGCGCCGATCCCCTATTCGGACGTGAACCGCGCCAAGCGCCTGCGCGAGGCGAGGCTCTCCACCATCGATCCGGAAAAGCGGGCGGCGGAAGGCCTCGCCGACATGCTGCTCCTGCAGCGCGAAGTGCGCGTCGCCGGCCTGGTCCAGAACACCGCCAACTACGATGCCAGCCGGCGCCTCGCCCTGACCGGCACA
>NZ_JAHHZF010000033.1:2091-4577 GCF_018729455.1 Prosthecodimorpha staleyi
AGGTCGGCGGCCGGATCGAGGACGAGGACATGGGCCTCGACGGCGGCTTCCGGATCCGCGTCGGCGAGAAGGTCAAGGAGGTCGTCTGCGCGCCCTCCGTCGGCTACCTGATCCAGGACGCGGTGAGCTGACATGGCCAAGAAGCCCCAGCCCCAGCCCGAGGCCGCCGCCCCGCCGCCGGCGGCCGCGCCGATCGCGGCCGACACCCTGGCGACCCTTCAGGGCGTGACGGTGCCGCCCGGCGATCTCGCCGCCGACTTGGCGGCCCCCGGCCGGATCGTGCCGGCCATGCTGGACCAGCGGCCCGACAATCCCGAGCCCGGCATCCAGATCGAAGGCTCGGGCGTCCCGCCGGCGATCCGCGCCGTCACGCTGATCGCCCCGGCCATCATCGACGGCCGCCGCCGGGAGATCGGCGAGACGGTCGAGGTCGACGAGACGATCGCCGCCCAGCTCGCCGGCGCCCAGGCGATCTGACCCGATACCCGGGGGAGATGGCTGATCCCCGCCGTTGAGACGAGCCGGCCGCGCCGAGGTCCGGTCGGCAAGGCCATCCGAGCCGGTGGAAGGCCGGCACCATTCTCCGGGCCTCGGCCCGGACCCTCATCGCCGCGTCCGATGCGCGTCGCGCGGCGATCTCGGGAGGCGGCGGCTCAGGGCGTGCCGCCGCCTCAACCGCCCACCCCGAGACAACGCCCCCGAGAGACGCCCCCCGATGACCATCGCGACCGCCTTCGCCACCCTGCAGGATCTGATCGACCGGCATCCCGAGCAGCTGACCATCCTGGCGGCCGACGAGACGACGGGCTTGCGCGACGACATTCGGGTCGTCCGGGCGATCGAGGACGCGGGCGCGGAGATGACCGGCATCCTGCTCGCCCGCTATTCGGCCGCCGATCTCGACCGGCTCGACGCGACCTCCGAGGCGATCCTGCGCGTCTACTGCATGGATATCGCGCTCTACCGGATCAGCCTGTCCTTCGCGCGCACGAGCGATGCCCTGAAAGAGCGCTACGAGGCGTCAATCGCGCGGCTCAAGGACATCGCCAAGGGCGCCGGCGGCCTGGTCGTGCTCGGCACCGGCGGCGCGGCGCCCGGTTCCGAGGCCGGCGACGGCGCGGCGACCCCCAACGGCGTGATGATCTCGGCGCCCGAACGGATGTTCACGCGCGAGAGGATGTGGTGATGAACGGCGTCTCGATCACCATCGACCTGACCGGCATCGACCAGGCGCTTGCGGCCCTGTCGCGCCTGGTCTCCGGGGTCGGCGACGAGGACATGATGTCGGCGATCGGCGCGATCGGCGAGAGCCAGACCCGCCGCAGGATCACCGACGAGAAGACCGGACCGGACGGCCAGGCCTGGCCGCCGAACCGGGAGGGCGGGTCGATCCTGCACAAGTCCGGCCAGCATCTCCTCGGCTCGATCGCCTGGACCGCCTCGCCGACGGAGGCCAAGTGGGGCGCGAGTTGGGAATACGCCCACGTTCACCAGTTCGGCGCCGAGATCGTGCCGAAGAACAAGAAGGCTCTCTATTTCATGGTGGGTGGGCAGGCGTACTTCGCCAAGAAGGTCACCATCCCGCCGCGGCCCTTCATCGGGTTGTCTGAGGACAACGCCCGCCAGCTCCTGCAGATCGTCACCGATCATTTCGGGAAGCTGCTGTCATGACCCCGGTCAGCCTCGCCGATCTCGTCGCCGCCGATCCGCTCGGGACCTTGAAAGCCGCGATCGTCGCCCGGCTGGCCACGTTGATCACCGGCATCGCGGTTGCCTCGCATCCCGGCCGGCTCGACATCTCCGAGGTCACCGAGCGCGCCATCGTGCAGGCGCCGGGCATCGCGGTCGGCTGGAGCCGCATCCGCGGGGCCCAGATGCTCGACGGGTCGGTGCATCTGCCCATCGACTGGGTCGCCTATCTGGTGGTCGCCGACAAGGCTATCGGCACCCGCGCGGTCGACCGCGAGCGGATCGGCCTGGCGCTCGGCCGGCGGCTCCTGCAGATCCTGCCCGATCGCGACGCGGCGACCTGGGGGCTCACCGGCGTGACGCCGCCGGCGGTCGATCCGGGGCCGGAGTTCCGGCCGCTCTTCACGGTCAGCGATGCCGCCAAGGGGGCGGCCTACTACGCGGTCACCTGGACGCAGAGCCTGATCGACCAGGGCACCGGCCTGTTCGACGGCCCGGAGCCGCTCGGCACGGAAGTGCTCGATGGCGACGGCCGGCCGGCGATCGACTTCGACTTCGGCGAGGGTGTCGACCCGCCGCCGGAGGTGCTCGCCCTGTTCGAACTGGAGGGCTGACCGATGGACCTGGTCGCCTCCGAACTCCGCCGCCTGCGCCGCCAGGTGGTCGACCTCAACCGGCGCCTGGCGCTCGCCCGCGTGCCCGGCACGATCGAGGAGATCGACAACGCCAAGCGGATGGTCCGGGTCAAGATCGGCGAGGATGCCGAGGGCCAGCCGATCCTGTCGCCCTGGGTGCGC
>NZ_JAHHZF010000034.1:0-2500 GCF_018729455.1 Prosthecodimorpha staleyi
CCGCCGTTTACCGGGGCTTCGATTCAAAGCTTGCACCTCTCCTCTTAACCTTCCGGCACCGGGCAGGCGTCAGACCCTATACGTCGCCTTGCGGCTTCGCAGAGCCCTGTGTTTTTGTTAAACAGTCGCCACCCCCTGGCTTGTGCCCCCCGATCATGGTTGCCCACAACCGGGGCCTCCTTATCCCGAAGTTACGGAGGCAATTTGCCGAGTTCCTTCAGCAGAGTTCTCTCAAGCGCCTTGGTATACTCTACCTGTCCACCTGTGTCGGTTTCGGGTACGGTCTCATGCGGAGGCTATTTCCTGGAACCGGTTCACTGCACACACAATCCGATAAGTGTGCACAATTTACCCGATCCGTCACCATCCGCTGGCTGGGGACTATTAACCCCATTCCCATCGACTACGCCTTTCGGCCTCGCCTTAGGGGCCGGCTAACCCTGCGCAGATTAACTTTACGCAGGAACCCTTGGACTTTCGGCGAGGGTGTCTCTCACACCCTTTATCGTTACTCATGTCAGCATTCGCACTTCCGATACCTCCAGGGCGCCTCACGGCTACCCCTTCACAGGCTTACGGAACGCTCCGCTACCGCGTGCTTTCGCACACCCGCAGCTTCGGCTCGTGGCTTGAGCCCCGGTACATCTTCGGCGCAGGAACCCTTGTCTAGACCAGTGAGCTGTTACGCTTTCTTTAAATGATGGCTGCTTCTAAGCCAACATCCTGGTTGTTTTGGGATCCCCACATCCTTTCCCACTTAGCCACGAATTAGGGGCCTTAGCTGGCGGTCAGGGTTGTTGCCCTCTTCACGACGGACGTTAGCACCCGCCGTGTGTCTCCCGAGCAGTACTTCCAGGTATTCGGAGTTTGGTTGGGTTTGGTAGGTCTGTGGGACCCCCTAGCCCATCCAGTGCTCTACCCCCTGGAGTATTCACTCGAGGCGCTACCTAAATAGCTTTCGCGGAGAACCAGCTATCTCCGGGTTTGGTTGGCCTTTCACCCCTAGCCACAGCTCATCCGAGACTTTTTCAACAGGCACCGGTTCGGCCCTCCAGTGCGTGTTACCGCACCTTCAGCCTGGCCATGGCTAGATCACCCGGTTTCGGGTCTAATCCGACGAACTGAACGCCCTGTTCAGACTCGCTTTCGCTGCGCCTACACCTACCGGCTTAAGCTCGCTCGCCAGACTAACTCGCTGACCCATTATACAAAAGGTACGCGGTCACCCAGGACGAACCTTGGGCTCCCACTGTTTGTAGGCATCCGGTTTCAGGAACTGTTTCACTCCCCTTGTCGGGGTGCTTTTCACCTTTCCCTCACGGTACTTGTTCGCTATCGGTCGCTGAGGAGTACTTAGGCTTGGAGGGTGGTCCCCCCAATTTCAGACAGGATTTCACGTGTCCCGCCCTACTCATGTCCTCAACCTTCGCCGTCCCGTACGGGGCTATCACCCATAACGCCAGCCGTTCCAGGCTGTTCCGGTAACGTCAGTCAAGGCACTGGCCTGATCCGCGTTCGCTCGCCACTACTAGCGGAGTCTCTGTTGATGTCCTTTCCTCCGGGTACTGAGATGTTTCAGTTCCCCGGGTTTGCCTCCCTTGCGGGATACTCCTTCGCAGGAGTGGGTTGCCCCATTCGGAGACCCATGGATCAAAGCTCGTTCGCAGCTCCCCATGGCTTTTCGCAGCGTACCACGTCCTTCATCGCCTCTCAGCGCCAAGGCATCCACCGAATGCCCTTAAGTCACTTGATCACTCTCATTATCGATGCTCACGCCCGCGTTTCACCACGCCGGCGCCAACACCGAGAAAGACCTCTCTCTCGAGTTCCGTCCGGGACCGGTGCGGTTAGCACCCAGCCATCCCTTCGCGCGTTCCAAAACCGTCTCTCGACGACCCCGGACGCAGGACACCGCGCCGATCCCCTTCACAGGAGACCCGCACGGTCCAAACGAACCTTCTCTTCACGATGACAGATCGAACAGGCGATCCCCATGCGGGAACCGCAAACTTGCTTCTTCAGCGGACTTTTGTAAGCGCCAGGATAACACCAGGCCGGTGGGCAGCAGGAGCCAGCCGCGTCGCGCGCAGGACCTCGAAGAGGTCCGAGCACGCGCCACAAAGAGCCCGGCCGGCGAAGCCAATCACGCGAAGCGGTGATTGGTGGAGCCAGACGGGATCGAACCGACGACCTCATGCTTGCAAAGCACGCGCTCTCCCAACTGAGCTATGGCCCCGTAAGGAGGTCTGGTGGGCCCGGAAAGATTTGAACTTTCGACCTCACGCTTATCAAGCGCGCGCTCTAACCAGCTGAGCTACGGGCCCAAACCCCGCTCCAGGCTCAGACGACAAAACCCACCAAGAGGCCCCATCGTCCGCCTTGCCTCGCAGGTCATCAGACCCACAAAGGCGCTCGTCCGCGAAGAAAGAGAAACGGAGACGGCGGGTCCCGCCTATGGATGTCAGGTCAAGGTCGTGAGAGACCCAGTTCCTGCATCCCG
>NZ_JAHHZF010000035.1 GCF_018729455.1 Prosthecodimorpha staleyi
CGCGGCGGCTCGACGGGGATTTCGTCCGTGTAGGAAGGATCGGTCTCGGCCGCCGGAGCGCGGTCGAGGAGATCGCCGCGCTCGCGGCCGTCGATCTGCCGGACCGAGCATTTGCAGTTCCAGCCGTTCGGCGGGAAATGCGTGGCCCACCACGGATCGTCGATCGGGCGAATGATGCCGACCCAGCGCAGATGCTGCTCGCGCGGCCGGGCCGAGGCCGATCGGATATAGACCAGGTAGGGCAGGACGGCCTTGGTTCGCTGCGCCCGGTCCCATTGTCCTGCGGCTCGGGCCGAGGCTGTGTTGCCCCAGAAGATGGTCTGAAGCCGGCGCGGCGCCGTGAAATCGACCATGCGGTCGGGCGCCTGGCCGGTCGGGTCGGCAACCAGGCGCGGAGTGCCCCAGCCGATCTTCTGAAGTTCCGGAAGGATCGCCTGGCGCCAGGTCTCGAAGCCCTGGCCCTTGGCGATCGCCTCGCCGATCGAGCGTCGGAACAGGGTCAGCAGCTCCAGCTCGGTCGCCTTCGCCACTGTGAACGCATAGGCGTGTTCCTCGCCCCAGACGTCCTTCCAGGAGAAGCCCGGCCGGAGTTCCTTGCGGTCGAAATAGCCGGTGATCTCCGGCGGCGTCTGGAAGCCCCGCTTCGCGTCGGCCATCGGGTCAGTCCATCACGTCGCCGATGCCGCGCGCTGTCGCGGTCGCGATCGCCAGTCGCTCGGCCAGGCGCGTCGCGTCCGGCCCGCTCTCGCGCAGGCGCGACAGCACGTCCTCGAAGCTGGTCGCCTGCGCGAGCGCCGCGCCGAGCGGCGCCAGGAGCGGATCGGTGATGTCCTGCCAGTCTGCGAGCGCCTCCTCGAGCATGCGGTCGACCGCCTCCACACCGTCCGGCTCGGTGGCTGGCTCGGCTGCGAGGATGGCCGTCCGCAGGCAGCCGCCGCACCGGCAGCCGGCGACATGGGCCGCGAGCCGGGCCGGCTTCCGGCCCGGTACCGGCGCGGGCGACGCGGGGCTGGCCGCCGGCGCCGCGGCCGAGGCCGGCGCCAGGATGTCCTCGTCCGCCTCGGGCTCCGACAGTCCGAACTTCGACCGCAGCTCGCGCTGGCTCACTTTCAACCCGAGCGGGACGAGCTTGGCGACGCCGTCGGCGATCGCCGTCACGTCCTCCGGCTCGGCGACCGGCCAGATCACCTTCGGATAGCGCTCCTGCGGTCCGAAGTTGAGGGCGACCGCCATCTCGATGACGTCGCGATTGACCGTGATCGCGGTCTGCTTGGCGTCCGAGCGCAGGATGTCGAGCCGCACCTCGTTGTGGATCTTCGCCTGGGCCATCGACGCGCCGCTGTCAGCCGTCATGGTCTGACCGACCACAAGCTTCGAGATTTGCCGATCGACATAGGTCAGGAGCCCGCCGAACACGGCCTCGCCCTGAGCGCCGTCGACCTTGAAGGCTTCGACCTTGGCGCCGTCCGGCATGATGCCGGCGCCGTCATTGGCCATCTGCAACAGGCCGCGCAGGAAGTCGCGCTTGACCGCTTCCGAGGCGTCGCGCGGATAGGTGCCGAGCAGGAAGGGTACGCCGTACTTCTCGGCGAAGGCGGCCCAATCCTGAAGCGAGAACTGCTGCACCATGAAGGCCCAGGCGGCCGGCCGGGCGAGCCCGGTCCGGCTCGGGATGCCGGTCCGGATGCGCGGCACATGGCGGATGAACTTTGCCGCCGGCAGCGGCTCGCCCTCGGCCGAGCCGTCGACCTCCAGGTGCAGATCCGAGAGCGTCAGCCGGTCGAGCCGGAAGAAGCGCGGATCGCGCCAGACATAGTGCACGGGGCGCAGGCGCTTGCGCTGCATCTCCCACTGCATCTCGACCACCGAATAGCCCTTCGAGATGCCGTCGGCGAGCGCCGCGACCCCGATCCCGAACGCCGGGTCCTCCACCAGCTCGTGCACGAAGTCGCCGATCGCCGCCGGCACGCCGTCCGGGACCTGGACCGACGGTTCAATCCCGTCGAGCGCCAGGCGACGGGTCTGCAGCTGCGAGGCATAGTGGAGGTAGCGCTCCTCCATCTCCTCGGCGAGCGTCAGATAGGCGCGGGTCTCGCCGCGGGCGGCGTCACGCATGACCTGGCCGAGCCGCTCGGGCCGCAGGCGGGCGGCGACCTGTTCCTCGTAGACCCGCCGTCGGCCGGAGGCGGTTGGGGTCGCGATCTCGATGCCGAGCGGTGTCGTGTCGACGGCTTGGCCGTCCGGTCCCGTCATCCCCATAACGATCTCCCGAATTCCATGACGCGGCCGAAGACGGAGACCGAGGCGGCCTCGCCGGCAGCCGACAGGGGCGTGACGGTGGTCTCCGGCGCCATCGTGCGGCTGGCCGCATAGCCAAGCGCGCCCGCGATCGCGCTGTCGCCGTGGCGAAAGTGGCCGTCCGAGCCCTTGAGGCGATGATCGTCCGGCACCCGGATCACGCCGCCGACGAACTGCAGGGCCTGGTGGTCGGAGACCACGTCGTCGTCGGCCGGCAGGATGGCGGTCCGGTCCGCGATCGCGTCCGTGTAGGGCGCCATGTTGGTCCGGTACCATTCGACCGAGAGCTTGACCTCCTCGATCCGGTCGAGCCCGTAGCGCTGGGCGGCGACCTCGGCCAGATAGGCGCCGTTGCCGGTCGCATCCATCTTGGCGCCGGAGAAGCGCGGCAGGCGGTCGGCCGTGAAGAACAGGATCTCGCGCTGCTGGTCGAAGGGGCCGTTGCGGATCTCGATGATCAGCCGGCAGACCCGGGTCAGGTCGCGCTCGACCGCCCAGACCCAGATCACGGTCAGGTCCCCGGAGCGCGCGAAGTCTTCGCCGAAGACGTGGCGCGTCATCGGATCGAGGGCCTGCAGGTGTGGCGCGATCCGGCGCCGGCAGAGATCGAGCGCCCGCTCGCGCCGGACCTCCGGCGCCAGGCCCTTGAAGTCGTCGTCGAAGGCGATGCGCACGATCGGGATGCCGGGCTTCGACGCCGCCTCGATCTGCACGCGGGTCAGCGCGGCACCCTCGGCATCGGCCGGGATGGCATCCAGCTCCTGGCGCATCGCCGCCTGGCGCGCCCCGTAGGCGCCGCGGATCTTCGCCTCCCATTCGGCCTCCGCCGCCGGCGACCAGGTGCGGGCTGTCATCAGGCAGACGCGCCGGAAGAGGCCGTTCTCGACCGCGGCCGCGAACGGGATGGTGTGGACCGAGAACGGGATCTTGCCGGCCCGCGCCTCCCGGATCAGCTCGTTGAAGGGCGACAGGACGCCATTGTGGGACGAGATCACCCGGATCTTGCCGCCCCAGATCAGGAGTGCATTGACGGCATCGAGCACGCCGCGCACATCCGAATGGAACGCCGCCTCGTCGATCACGACGGTGCCCTGCAGGCCGCGGATATTCTCCGGCCGGCTCGACAGGGCCTCGACGCGGAAGCCGGAGGCGAAGCGGACCCGATAGGCGGCGATCTGCTTGGTGGTTCCGTCGTCCTTCATATCCTCGAACAGGAACTCCTCGATCGCGCCGAGTTCCTTGGAGACGACCCGGGCGAAGTGCGCCACGTAGCCGATGAACTCGCGTCCCTTGTCCTTGGTGTCGCCGATATAGAAGACGTTCTGACCGCCGGCGGAGCGCGCAGCCGCGGCGATCAGCGTGTCGTCGAGCGCCTCCGCATAGGTGATCCCGGTGCGCCGGCCCTTCTCGCAGACCTTCAGGTCGGCCGGGTCGGCGAGCCAGTCCACCTGGTGGCGCATGAGCACGCCATCGGCGAGCGGGTCCTGATCCTCGGGGATGTCGGCGCCGCGCGGCAGGTCGCCCGGCAGCG
>NZ_JAHHZF010000036.1 GCF_018729455.1 Prosthecodimorpha staleyi
GTAAGCGTCGTCCTCACCCCACCTTGACGGCCGAGGGTCGGTACACCCAGGGCATCAGCTCGTCGAGGCGGTTGTTGGGGTGGCCGTTGACGATGCGGGTGATGGCGTCGGTGAGGTAGGCGAGCGGATCGATGCCGCCGAGCTTGCAGGTCTCGATCAGGGTGGCGACGACGGCCCAGTGTTCGGCGCCGCCGTCGGATCCGGCGAAGAGAGCGTTCTTGCGGGTCAGGGCCAGAGGCCGAATGGACCGCTCGACGATGTTGTTGTCGATCTCGATGCGGCCGTCTTCGGCGAAGCGGCAGAGGCCATCCCAACGGGAGAGCGCGTAGCGGATCGCCTCGGCGAGCTTGGTCTTGTGGCTGATCAGGTCGAGCTTGGCGCGAAGCCATGGCTCCAGGGCCGCGAGGATCGGCCGGCTGCGGGCTTGGCGGACTTCGCGGCGTGTCTGTGGGTCGAGACCGCGGATCTCGGTCTCGATGCGGTAGAGGTCCGTGATGCGAGCGAGCGCCTCGGAGGCGATTGGCGCGGGGCCGGCGGCGGCGAGTTCGTAGAAGCGGCGGCGCACATGGGCCCAACAGAAGGCCAGCACGACCGTGTTGGACCGCCCGAGCTTGGCGTAGCCGCCATAGCCGTCGACCTGGAGGATGCCATTGAAGCCGGCGAGGTGCGCGAGGGGGCGCTCGCCCTTTCGATCGGGAGCGTAGCGATAGACGACGGCCGGCGGATCGGCGCCGCCCCAGGGCCGGTCGTCGCGGGCATAGGCCCAGATCTGCCCGGTCTTTGTCTGGCCGCGGCCGGGATCGAGGACCGGCGCGGTGGTCTCGTCGGCGAACAGGCGGGGCGACGCCTTGATGATATCCAGCATGCGCTCGTGGACCGGCCGCAGCAGGAAGGCGCCCTTGCCGACCCAGTCGGCGAGCGTCGCCCGGTCGAGGGCGATGCCCTGGCGGGCGTAGATCTGGGCCTGGCGATAGAGCGGCAGGTGATCGGCGTATTTGGAGACCAGGACCTGCGCCACGGTCGCCTCGGTGGGGATGCCGCCCTCAACCAGCCGAGCAGGGGCCGGCGCTTGGACCACGACCTCCTCGCAGGACCGACAGGCATACTTGGGTCGACGTACGACGAGAACCCGGAACTGCGCCGGCACGAGGTCCAGCCGCTCGGTACGGTCTTCCCCGATCGGATGCAGCCCGCCGCGGCAGCACGGGCAGGTCTTGTTATCGATATCGATCACCTGCTCGATCCGCGGCAGATGGGGCGGCAGCGCGCCGCGGTTCGCCCGCCGCCGCGCCGTCCGCTTCTCGCGCGCCTCGGCATCGGCGATGTCGGCCGCGGCCTCATCCGCGGAGACGACCTGTTCGACCTCCTCGAGGGCCAGGAGCATCTGGTCTTCCGGCAGGCTTTCGGCTCGCCGGCCGAAGCGATGCCGCTGCAGTTCCTTGATGATCTGACGCAGCCTCTCGTTCTCCGCCCGCTCGGCGAGGAGCATGGCGCGGAGCGCAATCGGGTCAGCGGTGAGGGTGTCGGGCGCCTCTGTCACGAGACGGATTCAAGCATATCCGCCAGTGGCTTGCCAGCAATTTGGCTGCACCGGAGTCCATCTCGGCGTTCAAGCTGGCGCCGTCGGCTGCCGCTCGGGACGAGCTTGGTGCACGCGCTTCCAGTCGAGACCCTCCAGGAGGGCGGCCAGTTCGCCGGCGCTCAGTCGCATGACGCCGTCGCGGATCGACGGCCACTGGAACCGGCCCGTCTCCAGGCTCTTCGCGTAGAGCACCATGCCGGTGCCGTCCCACCAGATCAGCTTCACGCGGTCGGCCCGCTTCGCACGGAAGACATAGACCGTCCCTGAGAACGGATCGGCGCCCATGGCCTCCCGCACCAGCGCGGCCAACCCTTCGGCACCTTTGCGGAAGTCCACCGGCCGCGTCGCCACCATCACCCGGACCGACCCGGTCGGCCCAATCACGGCGAGGCCTTCAGGGCGCGCAGCACCGCCGTGACCGTCCGCGCATCCGCGCCGCGCCCGACCCGCACCGTGACGCCGTCGATCTCCACCTCGATGGTTCCGGCGCCGCTCGCGCTCCGCCTCGCTTGTAGCCGCCGGGCAGGAGCCGGATCGGCACTCGCCGGCTCAGCCACCGGTTCGACCATCGCCGGCACGAAGGACGGAGCCGTTGTAGCCTCGCCGTCCCTGAGAAGCCCAGTCCGCATCGTCCGCCGCCAGGTGAACAGCTGCTGCGGCGTCAATCCATACCGCCGTGCAACGCCGCAGACCGTGTCGGCCCCAGCGTAGCTCTCCGCCACGATCGCGGCCTTCTCCTCCGCCGTCCATGTCCGGCGGCGCCCCGCGCCGGTGAAGACCTCGAACCGGCGGACGGGACCACCGTCTCCCTTGGACACGTGCTTATGCTCTGAAATCGACATGTGTCGGAGCCCTCCAGGCTCCGAACTTCCGACGATCAACCAGCAAAATGGTAGGTGGGGCCAGGACGACGCTTAC
>NZ_JAHHZF010000037.1 GCF_018729455.1 Prosthecodimorpha staleyi
GTAAACGGCGGCCGTAACTATAACGGTCCTAAGGTAGCGAAATTCCTTGTCGGGTAAGTTCCGACCTGCACGAATGGCGTAACGACTTCCCCGCTGTCTCCAGCAGAGACTCAGTGAAATTGAATTCCCCGTGAAGATGCGGGGTTCCTGCGGTTAGACGGAAAGACCCCGTGCACCTTTACTGCAACTTTGCGCTGGCATTCGTGTCGGCATGTGTAGGATAGGTGGTAGGCTATGAAGCGCGGGCGCCAGCTCGTGTGGAGCCAACCTTGAAATACCACCCTTATCGTCATGGATGTCTAACTGCGGTTCGACAGGATCCAGGACAGCGCATGGTGGGCAGTTTGACTGGGGCGGTCGCCTCCCAAAGAGTAACGGAGGCGCGCGATGGTGGGCTCAGACCGGTCGGAAATCGGTCGTCGAGTGCAATGGCATAAGCCTGCCTGACTGCGAGACTGACACGTCGAGCAGAGACGAAAGTCGGCCATAGTGATCCGGTGGTCCCGCGTGGAAGGGCCATCGCTCAACGGATAAAAGGTACGCCGGGGATAACAGGCTGATCTTCCCCAAGAGTCCATATCGACGGGAAGGTTTGGCACCTCGATGTCGACTCATCACATCCTGGGGCTGGAGCAGGTCCCAAGGGTTCGGCTGTTCGCCGATTAAAGTGGTACGTGAGTTGGGTTCAGAACGTCGTGAGACAGTTCGGTCCCTATCTGCCGTGGGTGTTCGAGACTTGAGACGATCTGTCCTTAGTACGAGAGGACCGGGATGGACGCACCACTGGTGGACCTGTTGTCCTGCCAAGGGCAGTGCAGGGTAGCTATGTGCGGACGGGATAACCGCTGAAGGCATCTAAGCGGGAAACCCACGTCAAAACAAGGTCTCGCTAAATAGGGCCGTGGGAGACGACCACGTCGATAGGCCGGGTGTGTAAGCGCAGCAATGTGTTCAGCTTACCGGTACTAATAGCCCGATCGGCTTGATCACTCTCATTTATCCATGCTTACGCCAAAAGGCAGTCGCCAATCGGCAATAGGCCGTCGGAGCCAGCAGGCTCCGTGCCCCTACTGCCTACTGCCAAATGCCAACCCGAGAAAACCCTTTCGTGCTTCGCTGGCCTGGTGGTTCCAGCGGGGGGCCCATACCCGATCCCATTCCGAACTCGGCCGTCAAACCCCCCAGCGCCCATGGTACTTCGTCTCAAGACGCGGGAGAGTCGGTCGCTGCCAGGCCTGCTAAGCACGAAACACAAAACCTCTCTCCCGATCCAAACCTTCTCTCCACTCTTCCAGCACAACAACGCTGGACAATACCCTCCCATCCCGCGGGGTGGAGCAGCCCGGTAGCTCGTCAGGCTCATAACCTGAAGGTCGTCAGTTCAAATCTGGCCCCCGCAACCAAGCCATATCAAACGCCCCGTG
>NZ_JAHHZF010000038.1 GCF_018729455.1 Prosthecodimorpha staleyi
GGGGTGCGCCGACCATCGTCGGCGCACCCCCGATTTTTTGCGTTCTGATGCCGACTCTCATCGGCACGTGACCGGCGAAAGCTCAGCCGGCCTTGTGGGCTCCGAACGGGTTCGCCGCCATCCCCACCACCGCGATCGATCCGCCCCACCGTGCGGCGTCTCCCGTGGTCCCCGCGCTTGTCGGGTCCGGGTCCCCGCCGTCGTCGAAAGCAGTGTAGGGTAGGTTACACGCCGGTATGAAACTCAGTCGCGACAACCAGCGGATCGGTGATCAAATCATCAGACCTCAGCCACCGGCGTGAAAACGTCCTCCAAGACCGAATGCCAGGTTCCCGGCAATAGCGCTCTTCTGAAACCCAGGCATGCTCGGGACCGGGGCCCTTCGGAAGGACGGCGGATGCTACGCCGTCCTTGAACAACCACGGACATTCGAACACAGATGCAGAGGAAAGTCGTTACCGAAAAGGGGAAAGTTCTTTCCACCGACGCCAGTTCGAACCACCCCGGGTCGGCGGGAGGCTGTTTCATTTGTTACGCCGATCTATGGCGGGAAAAGGGTAATCACGGGGTGAGAAGGCGGCGTTTCGTGGCGCTTGAGGAAGACGCTTACGCTTCGCTCTCCTGATCGTCGACGAGATCGGCTACCTGCCCGTCATCCCCGGCGGCGGCAACCTCTTCTTCCAACTCGTCAATGCCCGCTACGAACGCGGCGCCATGATCCTGACCTCCAACAGCGGCTTCGCCGAATGGGGCGAGGTCTTCGGCGACCCCGTCGTCGCCACCGCGCTCCTCGACCGCTTGCTCCACCACGCCGTCGTCGTCCAAATCGAAGGCGCCAGCTATCGCCTGCGCCATCATGCCGATCTGGTCCCCGAGCACATCCGGTCCAAGGCCATCATCCAGCCTCCGCCGATCGCAATCCCGCGCCGGCGCGGCCGACCAAATCAGGAGCCGCAGACCAGAACAACCACTGACCTAAACCACTCTAAACCGGGAATTTTAAGAGCCCACAAGTGGGGAGATTTCGCGGCCCGTTGACAGGTGCTCGGCACGGGACGCTGGTGGGAGCGCGTCACCCGCGGCCTCGTCGGCGCCGCCAACGCCTATGTCTGGCATCCCGTCGCGGCCAAGATCCTGATCGGGACCAGCGCGCTCCTGCTCGAAGACAAGCATCTGCCGTCTCCGGCCGAGATGGAGCCCGTCGCCGCCTTCCTGTTCGGCGTCGTCGGCATGATCGCCTGTCAGGCCGC
>NZ_JAHHZF010000039.1 GCF_018729455.1 Prosthecodimorpha staleyi
CGGGGCGCGTCGTCATGGGGCGACACTGGCGCCGGGCCGGACCCGGATCGAGGCTGACATCCGTCAGCCCACGCGGCGCCGACAACCGGGCGCTAAAAGCCAATTAAAAGCCCGTGGAAGCCCCTCGACGTCCCGGCACGCTACCACGCACCGTCCGACCGGTCACGGGCGACAGCGGCGCCGCGATCGCCTCCCCTTCATCGCCCGCGTTAAAGGGGTTTTGAAGCCCCTGGGAGGCGCTCGGACGGGTCGAGCGCACCGTCGGGGCGGCGGAGGCGACACGGGCGCCGGCGGCCGCCTGATCGCCCACGTTGATTTCCGGCGCGACTGGACTCATATTGATGGTGTGGGCGAACCATTCGCTTCGGCGGCCGTCCGGGTCCGTTAGCTCGGCCGAGGGGGTCACGGCCCTCCGCCCACAATTTCCTGCCTGGCAATCGTCTTTCCCTTCGCCAAGTGATTGGCACGGTAGTTCGGTTTGGTGTTGCCAAACAGTGAGGCGACTTGCCAGCGATCCGTCAGTGCCTTGAGAAAGAGCACCCACTCTCCGGTGGCGAAACGGGCAAATAGGCTGATCCGGTTGGGGTCCCGGGGGTCGATATGGACTTCTCCCCTGTCGAGGATCTCCTGAATTCTTGCCCAGTCGCTCGGGTCCTGCGAGTGCCGTCCGATGGAATGGCCGATCCCCCAATCCCGTGCGACGACGATCGATTTCAGGTCTGGACGGATCGAGGCGATGGACGGCGGGGCCACGCCGATCGCGACCGGGACTTCCGGCCAGGCGAGATCTGAAGTCAGTCGGTGATCGATCACGGATCGAGGGACGCCGGTCGCTTCCGCCTGCACCACAAATGCCTTCCTGTTGGCTGCCAGTTGAAGCGCCGACGCGTGATGCTGTTGCCAGATTGGTCCTGCAACGATGTCCCGGACGGCGACCCGCGCCAGGTCCGGATCTGCCGCCTCCAGGGCATCGTCGAGATGTTCGGCGAGCACCCGCGCCCGCTGCCGGAGCCGGCCCGGATTGGTCTGCCAGCCGGGATCGATCCCGGCCGGCACGGTCGTCATCTCGCCGGTGCGGGAATTGACCCATGTTCGCGGCGGCTCGACGGGGATTTCGTCCGTGTAGGAAGGATCGGTCTCGGCCGCCGGAGCGCGGTCGAGGAGATCGCC
>NZ_JAHHZF010000040.1 GCF_018729455.1 Prosthecodimorpha staleyi
CGGGGCGCGTCGTCATGGGGCGACACTGGCGCCGGGCCGGACCCGGATCGAGGCTGACATCCGTCAGCCCACGCGGCACCGACAACCGGGCGCTAAAAGCCGATTAAAAGCCCGTGGAAGCCCCTCGACGCCCCGGCACGCTACCACGCACCGTACGGTCGGTCACGGGCGGCAGCGGCGCCGCAATCGCTTGCCCTTCATCGCCGCCGTTAAAGGGGTTTTGAAGCCCCTGGGAGGCGCCCGGACGGGTTGGGCGCACCGTCGGGGCGGCGGAGGCGACACGGACGCCGGCGGCCGCCTGATCGCCCACGTTGATTTTCCGCCCGACGGGACTCATATTGAGCGGGCGGGTGAAGCACACGCCTCGGCGTCCGTAGGACACGTTTGCTCGTGGGAGGGGGTTACGGCCCTCCACCCGCATCTTCTTCTCTCACCTTGATCTGCCCCGGCCGCGCCAGCTTGTTGGCGCGGTAACTCGGCTTGGGCTGGAACAGGGTCGTGACAAGCCAGTGGTCCGGAAGCGCTCGCAGGAACAACGCCCATTCCACGCCGGCCCGGCGGAGGAAGATGGACAGGTGCCCGGTGCTGGCTTCCTGTTGAACCTCGCCGCGATCGAGCATCTCCTGGATGCCGGCCCAATCGCCCGCCGCGGTCGGATGCTTTCCGACAGAATGCCCGACCGACCAGTCCGCTGCTACCACGACGGTTTTTGCCGCCGGGCGGGTTGCTGCGATCTCCGCAGGCATGACGCCGACCGGCATCGGGACTTCCGGCCATCTGAGGACGGTATTGCGGTGGCTGTCGATCTGAGCCTTCGGGAGGCCCTGGGCCTCGGCCTGTTGCACGAATTGCTGCCGGGAGGCGGCGAGACGGACCGCGGCGGCGTGATGCTCGCGCCAGGCGGGGCCGGCCATCACGTCGCGCACCGCGACCCGCGCCAGGTCCGGGTCTGCCGCCTCCAGGGCATCGTCGAGATGTTCGGCGAGCACGCGCGCCCGCTGCCGGAGCCGGCCCGGATTGGTCTGCCAGCCGGGATCGATCCCGGCCGGGACGGTGGTCATCTCGCCGGTCCGGGAATTGACCCAGGTCCGCGGCGGCTCGACGGGGATTTCGTCCGTGTAGGAAGGATCGGTCTCGGCCGCCGGAGCGCGGTCGAGGAGATCGCC
>NZ_JAHHZF010000041.1 GCF_018729455.1 Prosthecodimorpha staleyi
CCGAAGGGTATGGTCAATCCCTTCGCGCTCAAGGTCCTGAAGGCCTACGAGTATCCGACCGAGGGCTTCTCGTCGAAAGCTTGGGACATTTATGCGGCCCCGGGCGCCCCGGTGATGGACTTCGTCTTCACGGTCTGCGACAGCGCCGCCGGAGAGGCCTGCCCGGTCTGGCCCGGCCAGCCGATGACCGCCCACTGGGGCATCGAGGATCCGGCCGCCGTCGAAGGGGGCGAGCTTGAGAAGGAACGTGCCTTCGTGCAGGCCTTCAAGTATCTCCGCAATCGCATCTCCGTATTCCTGAACCTTCCCGTGCGCAGCCTCGACGCCATGGCGTTGTCGCGCGAACTCGATGCGATTGGCCGCCTCGACGGCGCGTCGCGAAAGGCAGCCGATGTCGACCTTTGAACGCTACCTGACCGTCTGGGTCGCCCTGTGCATCGTCGCCGGGATCGCGCTCGGCCATGCGCTGCCAGGGCTGTTCCAGGTCGTCGGCGGCGCCGAGATCGCCAAGGTCAACCTGCCGGTCGCCGTGCTGATCTGGCTGATGATCGTGCCCATGCTGGTGAAGATCGACTTCGCGGCCCTCGGCCAGGTCGCATCGCATTGGCGCGGCATCGGCGTGACCCTGTTCGTCAACTGGGCGGTCAAGCCCTTCTCGATGGCCCTGCTCGCCTGGGTCTTCATCGGCTGGCTGTTTCGGCCCTGGCTGCCGGCGGCACAGATCGACAGCTACATCGCGGGCCTGATCATCCTGGCCGCGGCGCCCTGCACCGCCATGGTCTTCGTCTGGTCGAACCTGACCCGGGGCGAGCCGCATTTCACGCTGAGCCAGGTTGCGCTCAACGACACGATCATGGTCGTCGCCTTCGCGCCGATCGTTGCCTTCCTGCTCGGGCTCTCGGCCATCACGGTGCCGTGGAACACCCTCGTCCTGTCGGTCGTGCTCTATATCGTGGTGCCGGTAATCGTGGCGCAGCTCATCCGGCGGC
>NZ_JAHHZF010000042.1 GCF_018729455.1 Prosthecodimorpha staleyi
CTAGGACCTGTTGACAAATAGGATTCCGTTCTTCGACCTCCCGTGATTCAAGGTTGCCTTCGAGAGGAGGCAGTCGTGATTCGGGACCTGATGGGCGACGAGGAGTGGGCGTTCTTCGAACCGTTCGTGACGATGCGTGGCGCGCATAGTGGACGGCGCCCCCGCGACCATCGCCAGGTCTTGGATGGGATCTTCTGGATCGCTCGGACCGGAGCGCAGTGGCGCGATCTGCCGGAGAACTTCGGCAAGTGGTCATCAGTGTATCGGCAGTTCCGACGCTGGACCCTGGCCGGTCTCTGGGATCTGCTTCTGGAAGCGCTGAACGACACCGAAGGGGTCGGCGAGACGGTTCAGATGATCGACAGTACCGTCGTCCGGGCGCACCATTGCGCCGCCGGGGCAAGGGGGGGACTCCGAGACAGGGTCTCGGCCGCTCGCGAGGTGGCTTCTCGACAAAGATTCACCTCCGCGCCAACGGCATAGGCCTGCCCATAGCGGTGGAGATCGCTCCCGGCCAGGCCTCCGACTACACAGGCGCCGTACCCCTGCTCGACGCCGATGGACCCAAGCCGGGGGTCGTCATTGCCGATCGCGGATACGACGCCGATCACCTGCGAGAGACCATGCAAGCCCGATCGATCACTCCGGTCATCCCGACCCGTCGGAACCGCAGGCTCCAATTGGCGATCGACGACCACATCTACGCCCTCAGGAACCGCATCGAGCGCTGCATCAACAAGCTCAAGAACTCGCGCCGCATCGCCACTCGATACGACAAAACCGCGGCCAGCTACCTCGGCTTCGTCCAGATCGCAGCCATCCGCCTCTGGATACGGGCATTTGTCAACAGGGCCTAG
>NZ_JAHHZF010000043.1 GCF_018729455.1 Prosthecodimorpha staleyi
GTGCTCGCGCTGGAATGGACCGAGATGCTGCGCTGGTACGCCGAGGCGGCCTCGATCGACGCTGAGACCTGGGGCGTGCTGCGCCAGGCACGGAGATCCCCATGACCGGCCGCGGCAATCTCGATGTCAGCCTCAATATCCGGCTGCGCAAATCCGGCGACGGGGCGCGTGCGACCGAGGCCGAGCTGAAGCGCCTGCGGGATGCCACCAAGGGGATCGATACGGCCGGAAGCGGAAAGCTGCAGCGAGAGCTGCGCGCCGCCGGCACAGCGGCCCGGACCGCCGCGGGGGACGTGAAGCGAGTTGCGGACGGCGCCAAGGCCCTGGACGCGGGCGGCGGGGCGCAGCGCCTGGCCGGGGGGCTGGCGGCGGCCGGCAAGGAGGCCCGCCGGGCCGCGGACAGCGTCCGCGCGGTCGACGCCAACATGGCGAAGCTCGCCCGCTTCGGCGAGGGCGGCTTGCCGATGAGCATGAAGGCGCTCGCCGAGCACGCCGCGCAGGTCGAGAGCCATCTGAAGGGAGCCGCCACCGCGCAGGAGCGATTGACCCGCGCCCAGGCCAAGGGCGCGGCGACGCCGGCGGGTGGCGTCACGCCGCCGCCCGGGCCGAACCCGGCCGGCTCGGGCCGACCGCACCCAGCCGGTAGCTCGAGGACGGCCGTCATGTCGCCCGGCTATATCGCCCCGGTCGGCGCGGCCTATGGCGGCAAGCGGATGCTCGATCAGTCCATCGGCTTCGAGAAGGCCTTTGC
>NZ_JAHHZF010000044.1 GCF_018729455.1 Prosthecodimorpha staleyi
GCGCGAGATGCGCCAGGCGGAGGCCGAGTACCAGCTCGAAAGCATCTGGGCGGCCGTCGCGACGCTCGAATGGTGCGCCCGCAACGCCGACCTGATCCACCGCGTCGCGGCCGAGATCGAGGCCGAGCAAGCCAAGTCTGAGGTGTCGTGATGGTGGCCTACGGCTTCAAATCGGCTTTCTGGAAACCGATCCAGGATCGGACCAAGCGGCAGACCATCCGCAACCCGCGCAACCGTCACGCCCACCCCGGCGAACGCATTCAGCTCTACGGCAAGATGCGCCAGCCGGGGTGCTTCAAGATCATCCCCGATCCGGTGTGCATCGGCGTCGACATGGTCGAGTTCGACCTCCGCATGTTCGACCGGCCGCCGCAGTTGATCGTCAACGGCATCCTGATCGTGGGCGAGGCCGCCGACGCCTATGCCGAAGGGGACGGCTTCAAGCCGATCCTGGCCTTCGGCGCCTTCGAGGTCATGTGCCGATGGTGGACGCTCACCCACGGCCGCCGGGTCTTCCACGGGATCGCCATCCGATGGGACGACCAGCCATGACCTGGATCGCCCGCTCGCTGCCGCCCGAGCCCGACGACGATCCGCCGGCGACCCGCCCGCCGACAGCAGCAGAGCAGCTCCGCGCCGAACGCGCCGCGCTGCTCGCCCAGGTCCGCCCCCGTGTCCGCTCCTCGCGCCAGGAGCGGATCCGCAGACGGATCCGGGACCTCACCCG
>NZ_JAHHZF010000045.1 GCF_018729455.1 Prosthecodimorpha staleyi
GGGAGGAGCAGGCCGGCAACGCGCTCCTGAAGGTCCATGTCCCGCCGGTCAAGGGCGCGCGCGTGAACCTGGAGTCCCCGTCCGGCACGATCGGCGAGGGCTCGGTCGCGAGCTGGTCGACCTATCACGACAGCAATGCCGCTCCGTCGCAGTCCGCCGATACCGCGATGCTCGCTGCGGGAACTTCGCAGATCGAGATGAAGGACGGCGAGATGGTCATCCGGACCGCCTCCAAGCTCACGCTCGATGTGGGCGGCATGGCCCTGGAGATCTCGCCCGACGAGATCAAGGCCGGCAAGACCTTCCGCGCCAAGAACGGATCCCGGCCGGCCCATTACGTGGGCGGCGTCGACGACGACGGCGACGTGGCCGTCGACGGCAATGCCGACATGCTCATCTGAGGAGAGACCGATGCAGTACCGCGTGACGACAAAGGCCGGCCCGAAGGTCGCCGGCCGCAATGCCAACCCCGGCGACGTGCTCGACCTGACCGAGCCGGAGGCCCGCTACGAGCTGATGGCCGGCACCATCGAGCCGCACGAACCGCCCGCGCCGGCGACCGCCGACACTGCGCCGCCGGCGGCCGAGCCGGAGACCTCCGAACCCGCCGTCAAGCCGGCTTCGAAGCGCCGTTAAAGGGGCATCCCGTGCAGGCGATCCGCTACCGGACCGGTCTCGACCGCA
>NZ_JAHHZF010000046.1 GCF_018729455.1 Prosthecodimorpha staleyi
GGATAGCAGTCGATGATGTTGAGCGAGGTCGCGAAGTCGGCCGCATGCTCGGCCGCGGCCTCGCGGTTGGTCGAGGGTGCGTCGACCACGGCCATGCAGTCGATGATCCGCGAGCAGACCGCGTCCATCGCGGTGATCACCGGATTGGCGGCATCGTCCGGTCGGCCGGCGGTATAGCCGGGCGCCAGGATGAGCCCCGGCTCGATCTTCAATTCGTCTTTCGCCTCCAGGAGCGCCCAGATGCCGGTCTTCGCCCCGGCCGAGCCGACGATCGAGCCCATCTCGGCGGCGAGCTTCGCGGCCGGATCGGTCAGCGTCGAATGCGCCACGCGCACGAAGGCGATGTCGGTATGGATGCCCTCGGACAGGATCTGGTTGATCGCATCGCGCGCCAGGCCGGCGCCGAGCGCCTCGATCGCCTCCGGATCGTCGGTGGCGAGCCGCACCGGTTCGTTCAGCGGAAAGGTTCCGTTGTCGGCCAGCGGCGCCGGCAGGCACATGCCGATGTAAGCGTCGTCCTCACCCCACCTTGACGGCCGAGGGTCGGTACACCCAGGGCATCAGCTCGTCGAGGCGGTTGTTG
>NZ_JAHHZF010000047.1 GCF_018729455.1 Prosthecodimorpha staleyi
CGCGAAGTGCGCGTCGCCGGCCTGGTCCAGAACACCGCCAACTACGATGCCAGCCGGCGCCTCGCCCTGACCGGCACGGCCCGCTTCGAAGCCTACGGAACCTCCGACCCGATCAACGTGATCAAGGACGGCCTCGACGGCACGCTGGTCTATCGCCCGAACACGGTCGTGATGGGCCAGCCGGTCTGGTCGAAGCTCCGCTCGCATCCCGACCTGGTCAATGCCGTCAAGGGCACCGAGAGCGGCAAGGGCATGATCAGCCGGCGCGAGTTCGAGGAGCTGTTCGAAGTCCAGCAGCTGCTGGTCGGCGAGAGTTTCGTTAACCTCGCCAAGCCCGGCCAGACCGCGAACCTCGGCCGGGTCTGGGGCAAGCATATCGCGCTGCTCTATGTCGACCCGGCGCCGGCGGCCGAGAAGCTGACCTGGGGCTTCACCGGCGAATACGGCACCAAGGTCGGCGGCCGGATCGAGGACGAGGACATGGGCCTCGACGGCGGCTTCCGGATCCGCGTCGGCGAGAAGGTCAAGGAG